>JADFHH010000482.1 GCA_022567275.1 Pseudomonadota bacterium
ACAATGTTACGGTCCCGTCGAAACTTTTTCGCAGTCATCGCGACGAAACAGCGGCGATGCACGCTCTTTATGCGCGCCACAATGTGCGGGGGTTTCGCGTTGCTGTTGCGCCTTCGGGCAAGTGCTTTTTTCAGCTACTTTATTTCAGGCAGCTCAAACCACACAGCGGTTCCGGTACCAGCCCGTGTTTCGGTTTGCAGGCTGGAGCCATGCTTGTCGAGGATGGCGCGGCAGATATCGAAGCCCAGCTCAAGGTTATCGCTCTCGCCCGGCCCGGCGAGTGACCCCATGCCCCGGTCGCTCACCAAAATCCGTATCGCCCCATCTTCACGTGTCAGGGCCAGGGTCACCGTCTCACCGGCGGGTGAGGATTTCGCCGCATGGGCCAGCATATAGGCCAGTACGTCATCCATGCGCATGGCGTCAGCATTGACCATGGCCTTGCCCGCATCCTTGTTCAGCTCGAAGCGCACACCGTATTTCGCCGCATGGCCGGTGTTTGTCAGCAGCGCGTTTTCCACCAGTTCTGCGATATCCAGGGGAAGCGGGTTGCAGGGCAACTGGCCGGATTCGATGTTTTGCACCCGCAAGCCTTCTTCGACCAGCGTTTCTGCTTTTTTCGCATTCTCGTGCGCCGCCTGGATAACCGATTTGGCGCGTTTCGGGATCGGGCGAATGGTATCGCCGAGCAGCAGAACCAATAAATTCTTGAGCGCTGCCAGCGGATTTCTCAGACCGCGCAGCACGCGTTTGCCAAATTCCCGCTGCTGCTCCTGTGCCGCGTTTTCAGCACGCTTCTTCTGACCGGCGCTGCGGTACAGGCTGGCGAAGGATTGCAGCCTGGTGAAAAAACCGGCCGGTTTTGCAGACCTGGGATCCGGTTTCGCTTTCACTTTCTCCCGGTCATAAGCGGCGACTTCCGCCGCGCTCAGAAACTCGATGCCGGCGACCTTGGAGTTGCGCCAGACAATCCTGCCGGTGAGAGGCTTGTCGAAGCCTACGGGGAAAATCTCGATAATGCGCGGCAAATGTTCGATATAGCTCGACGCAATCCGGCACCCGCTCCTGGAAATATCCCGGATCACGCATTTCAGATCGGTGCTATTCGCGCGATCGGAAACAAACGCGTGGATAAGCGCCTTTTTCCTCGGTTCCTGCCGGTATTCGTAAACCAGATCGGTTGTGCTGTCTTGCCGCATGGGGAACAAGATAGGCGGCAGAGTTGAAGTAATATTTAATGTTTGGCGCGTTTTTGCGCGTTGCCGGCAAGCCCGGCCGGTAATTCCACCGGCTTGCCATGCGGCGTGTTGAGATAGGCGCGCCGCCAGATTTGCGTACGTTCATCCAGCATGTTCGCTGAAACTTCGCCGCTCTCGCGCAACAAACCCTCAAGCGCCTCTGCAACCGCGCGATAATAAGTCTGCGGCGTGTCGCTGGCGCCGCTTGGAAGAATGCGCTCGAGCGCGGCGCCAAGCGCTTGCGACCAGTTCGCTGGCGTAAAGACCCCGCGTTCGCACAGCGAAAAGGCGAGACCAAGCGCCTGCGCCTGCCACGGCTCATCGAATACGGGTTCGCCATCGCGCCGCGCGAGGGGCGCAAAGGTGTTTTTCTCAGGCCGGCTCAAGATAGCTCTCCCAGAGATCGAGGTATACGAGATGCGCAAGATCTTCACCCGGCCAAAGCAGAGACGCCTTGAAGGCCACCGTGTAGAGCGGCTCGCCGCGCTTCTTGCCCGCCGCGTTGTCGTCGGGAAAAATAAAAGCGCCATGCACATGGCTAACCATCCCGCCAGCCCCGCGCACATAACCCGGCAACCTTGTGTGCCCGCTATGCCCGTGAGATTTCGCGGTGACGCTGTCGCCGGTAGCGAATTTAGGCTTTTCATCACAGGGGAACTCGAACGATGCGGCTTTTTTTTGCGCAGCAGCGACGCTTTCCGGCCCGCGCGGCGCGCCCAAATCCGCCGGACCGTCAAGCGCATGCCCGCTGACGATCTCCTCCACGCTGGCGACCCCGGAGCCG
>JADFHH010000483.1 GCA_022567275.1 Pseudomonadota bacterium
GAGGTCGCCGGGGCCGCTGACAACCGAGGAGTAACCGGCCCTCTCGAACAGGCCGGCTTCAGTTCCGTAAGAAACGGCGAAGCACTCGTTCTGTTCAGCGATTTTGAGCGCCAGCGAAACGGATGCTGAGCCTTCAGGCGCGTTCAGGGACGGGACGCCGCTGGTTTGCGTGGTCACGATCGCGGCGTCCTTGCTCACCGCCTTCATGGCGGGAAGCACATTTTGCGCGGCGAATTTCGTAAACTTAGCGATGATCTCGTCCGGGTCCGTCGCCGGGACCGAACGGAACATCCAGCTGAACTTGCAGCTTTTGGGCGTAATGTTGCGCGCGCTGCCGCCATCGATCAGGGCGACGGCGATATTGGTGTAGGGCGGGTCGAAGCGGGGGCCGTCGGCGCGCGCGCGCAGCTCCGCGTCCATGCGGGTCAGCTCGAAAATCAGCTCGCCCGCCGCCATGATGGCGTTGACGCCCAGATGCGGCTGGCCGGAATGGGATTCCCTTCCCGTCACACGGGTCTCGAAGCCGTGAATGCTTTTATGCGCATCCACCACTCTCATCGAGGTCGGTTCGCCGACAATGACAAGCCGGGGCGCGGCAAGCCGCTTTCCCAACTCAGCAATCATGGGGCGCACACCGGTGCAGCCGACTTCTTCATCGTAAGAAAGCAGCAGGTGGATGGGGGTTTTCAGATCGCACGCCCTGAATTTGGGCGCATGGGATAAGATACAGGCGACAAACCCTTTCATGTCGCATGAACCGCGCCCGTAAAGCCGGCCGTCCTTTTGCGTCAGGGTAAAAGGGTCGCTGGTCCAGCTCTGGCCTTCGACCGGCACAACATCGGTATGGCCCGACAGGGCGATACCGGGCACGCTTTGGGGCCCGATCACCGCATGCAGGCTTGAATGTATGCCGTCATCGCTCGGCACCCGTTGCGATTCGATGCCATGGGAGGAGAGAAAATCCTCGACAAATTCGATCAAGGGAATGTTGCTGTTCGCGCTGGTGGTGTCGAACGCCACCAGCCGCGCGAGCATCTCTTTGGGGTTAAGGTTTTGCGGCATCAAAATGATCTCCTTGTCTGTGGGAGAAAATGGCCGGGACAAGGCATTTGTGCAAGGGGCAGAGATCTCGCCGCGTCAATCCTTCCGGCGGTTTTCCCTTGTTCTTTTCGCCGCTGACGCCACATTTTGACAGCGATTTAATGCAACCGCCGGAATCAGGCCGGAAATCGCGTATACTATGCGCAGACGCTTTGGCGTCTTATGGATAGATCAGAAATGGCTGTCGTGCGTAAAACTAACAAACAAACCGGCCCGGCGCATAAACCCGCGCCAGCGGCTGAACGCTCGCGCCTGCGAAAAGGGTTGCGCATTGCGGCCAAAACCCTGGCGCCCGTTCTCGTGCTCGCGCTTGGGATTGCCTCCTTCGTTGGTTTGAAGGCGACCAAGCCGGAAGTGCCGCGCCGCGCGCTCCAGGAGCGGGTGTGGCCGGTGAAAGCGGTTAGCGCCGATATCGCCGATTATCAGCCCGCTCTCACGCTATATGGCCAGACGGTTTCGGGACGCCGGGTCGAGTTGCGCTCGCTGGTCTCGGGGGAGGTTCTGGAAACGGGGCCGCAATTGCGCGAGGGCGGCGTGGTCGCCAGGGGCGATGTGCTGTTGCGCATCGATCCGTTTCAATATCGCGGCGCGCTTGTCGAGGCGGACGCCAGGCTCGCCGAAGCGCGCGCCAAGCTTCGCGAAATCGGCGCGACACTCGAAAGCGAACAGGACGCTCTGAAGCGCGCCCGCGAGCAGCTTGAAATTTCCCGGCGCGATCTGAAACGCGTACTGCCATTGGCCGAAAAGGGCGCCGTTTCCATGAAGCTGGCAGATGACCGGCGCATGAGCGTTTCCGAGCGCGGGCAGTCGCTCGATCAGCGGGTCCACAATCTGGCGATCCAGCGGGCCAGGGCGGCGCAGCAGCGCGCCGTCATCAGCCAGCTCGAGTGGCGTGTGCGCCAGGCCAAACGTAAT
>JADFHH010000063.1 GCA_022567275.1 Pseudomonadota bacterium
TTGTACGCCGATGCTGGCAAGCATCGATTGCCGGTCGGCGTCCGTGAGCGGCAGGTAGCGCATCAGCCCTGCTCCGCCACGAACTTCGCATAGGCATCCGCATCCATCATGCCATCGAGCTCACTCTTGTCGGAGAGCTTGAGCTTGAAGAACCAGGCGCCGCCTTCGGGATCTTCATTGACGAGACCCGGATTGCCTTCAAGTTCCTCATTGGCCTGGGTCACCTCGCCGGACACCGGCGCATAAACTTCCGCCGCCGCCTTCACCGACTCGACCACCGCCGCCTCGTCTCCCCTGGCGAAGGATTTTCCCACTTCCGGCAACTCCACATAGACAACGTCACCGAGCTGCTGCTGGGCATGTTTGGTGATGCCGATGGTCGCGACATCGCCATCGAGATGCGCATATTCATGGTCTTCGGTGTATTTGATTTCGGCCATAATCTTCTCCCCTCGATCTATTTTTTCCGGAAATATCTGTGTTGTATGAACGGCAACTCCACGATGCGCGCCGGGCGGGCGCTGCCGCGCACCATCAGAGCAACGCCGGTTCCAGGCTTGGCATGCGCACTTTGCACATAACCCATGGCGATGGGCCCATCCGCACTCGGCCCGAAACCGCCGCTGGTTATCCGCCCGATGCTTGCCCCGGACTCATCGCGCACTTCGGTGCCCTCGCGCGCGGGCGCCTTGCCTTCAGGTTCGATGCCAACGCGTAACCGGCCCGGGCCATCGCGCAATTCGCGCATGATTCGCGCAGCTCCCGGAAACCCGCCCTCCTCGCGGCGGCGTTTGGCTATCGACCAGACGAGGCCGGCCTCCACCGGCGAGGTGGTCTCGTCAATGTCATGGCCATAGAGGCACAGGCCCGCTTCCAGGCGCAGTGAATCGCGCGCGCCAAGCCCGATCGCCTCGACATCGTCATGCGACAACAGCGTGCGCGCGAGTTGTTCGGCTTTGCCGGCGGCAACGGAAATCTCGTAGCCATCCTCACCGGTATAGCCCGACCGGCTGATATGGCAGTCAATGCCGTCAAACTCGGCGCTGCTCGCTCTCATAAAGCCTAATTCGGGCGCTTGCGGGCACCACCTGCCCATAACAGCCGCCGCCGCGGGTCCTTGCAGCGCCAGCAGGGCGCGGTCCTCAAGCGGTTCCAGTTGCACATTGTCCGGCAGATGGGCCTGCATATGGGCGTAATCCTCCACCTTGCAGGCGGCGTTGACCACCAGCATGAGCCGTCCGTCATCCTCCCCGGACACCGGCCGCGTCACCATCAAATCATCGACAATGCCGCCTTCTTCATTGAGCAGCATGGTGTAACGCTGACGCCCAGGCCCGAGCTTTGCGATCTCGCCGGGCACGAGCGCTTCCAGGGCGGCGGCCGTCGTTTCATGATCCGGTCCGATCAGGTCGGCCTGACCCATATGCGAGACATCGAACAGCCCGGCTTTCGCGCGTGTATGCAAATGTTCCTTGAGAACGCCGAGCGGATACTGAACCGGCATTTCATAGCCCGCGAAGGGCACCATTTTTCCGCCCAGCTCTTCATGGAGGGCGAAAAGGGGCGTGCGTTTCAGTGTTTCGCTGGCGTTCGCCTCATTGGTCACGGGGTACGCATTCCTCTGGTTCCGACAGTTCGAGCGCCACTATCCGAGCACTGGCTCGAAAAGCGCCTCCTCTGTCACGGGAACCTGAGAGATTTCACCAGCGCGCCAGTTTTACGCGCGGCCTTTCCCCTTCGGTGAGCTTCGAGCCCGCGAATGCGCGGCCCAAGGCTGCTTTCCAGAGTGCCATCCCCCTGGCGGTCCTTTTGCCTGAGAGTTTCCGAGGCCGTTGCTCCTTCGGCGCCGGCATGAGCCGGTCTCTCCCGCTGGGGTCGTATGGACCTGTATGCGGCTGCCCTGTGAGAGCAGCATCTGGCATGATAGGTGGTCTACTGCTTGAGTCAACATGCCTTGGGTTGAGAAGCTGTGTGACTAGCCCGCGCCCGATGTCCCCCGGTCGAAGGCAATGAACAGCTTATAGTCTCCCGGCGGCACACCGGGGGCCAGGGTGAAGGAAATCTCGCGGACGGTCGAGAAATATCCGACCGGATTGTCTTCCGGAATGGTCACGCCAATAGAAATCTTCTGGGTTAAAACGATTTTTCTGTCGCGGTCGGTGACGTGGACCTTGATGGGCATTTTCACCTCGCCCGGACGCCCGCGCGGCCCCAGCAGCACGCGTCCCGCAAAGCCATATTTGACCGTCACCTGGTTGGGCTTGATTCGACATTCGCGCGCCGTCTTGGTGATTTCACCGCGATACTGGATGGCCAAACCATCGCCCACACGGCCAATGTCATAGACCGTCAGCAAACGGTCACGCGGCCAGATTTTGAACTGCGGACAGCTTGTGATCGCGGTATCGATGCTGATCTGGCCGGTGGTATCGGTACGGGCGGCTTCCAGCAAGCTCGCCTCGCTCACGGGCACAACCGGGCCGCTACTGTTCTCCTGCGAGCGGAATGGAGCTGTGATTTGCGAAAAGCCGCAAGCCGGCAGGAGAAAGGCGATCAACGCCAGCGTTGCCGAATTGCCGACGCACCGCCCCACGGCTGATCTATAAAATTTCAACGCGTCCCCGTTCACTGTCTTGACACGCCTTGCCCGCGAGCATGTATAAGCTCGTGAGGCCCAAGCAATTACACTGTACCGTCATGTGATACTGATCCTGAACCAATCTGGCAAGTCCTGCATTGGCAATGCTTTGTAAAACCTTTACATTTTCCGACTGGTGGCGGCATGAATGAGCACAAAAACATCCCATCCGATAACTGCGAAACGGGTGCGCATGCGCGTCCTCCCCTCACCATTCTGCTCGCCGCGCCGCGCGGCTTTTGCGCCGGGGTCGACCGCGCGGTGCAAATCGTCGAACTGGCGCTCGAACAATATGGCGCGCCCGTCTATGTGCGCCATGAAATCGTACACAATCAGTATGTGGTCGATAGCCTGCGCGCCAAGGGGGCTATTTTCGTCGAGGAACTGGACGAAATTCCCACTACGGACGCGCCGGTGGTTTTTTCCGCTCACGGGGTGCCGAAATCGGTGCCGGAGGATGCTAAAGCCCGCAAAATGTTCTTTCTCGACGCGACCTGCCCGCTGGTGTCGAAAGTTCACATGGAAGCCGAGCGCCATTACAAGCGCGGCCTGGAGATCATCCTGATCGGCCATGCGGACCATCCCGAAGTTATCGGCACCATGGGACAATTGCCCGATGGCGCGGTCAATCTGGTGGAATCGGCGGAGCAAGCCCGGTGCTATCAGCCTAAAGACCCGGCCAAACTCGCCTATATCACCCAAACCACCCTGTCCATCGACGACACCCGCGAGATTGTCGATATATTTTGCTCGCGGTTCCCCACTATCACCGGTCCGCACAGGGAAGATATTTGCTACGCGACGACCAATCGCCAACTCGCGGTCAAGACGATCGCACCGCGTTGCGACCGGCTCATCGTGGTTGGCGCGCCCAACAGCTCGAATTCCCAACGCCTCGTCGAAGTGGCGCAGCGTGCCGGATGCGCTGGAGCAGTGCTGTTGCAGCGCGCGCGGGATATCGACTGGAGCGATTATCGGGACATTCGCACAATCGGCGTGACGGCGGGCGCGTCGGCGCCTGAAGTGCTGGTCGATGAGATCATCGCGGCCTTCGCGGAGCGCTTCGAGATCACGGTAGAAGCTGTCTCGAGCGCCGAGGAAAACCTCTCATTCAAGCTGCCGCGCGAACTTTGCGAGTCCGCGTAGAAATGGCGGTCTACACGGAAGTTTCCGATGATGATCTGTGCCGGTTCATCGCCGGCTACGACATTGGCGAGGCGCTGTCGTTCAAAGGCATCGCCGAGGGCGTGGAAAACACCAACTATCTGGTCCATACCGGGACCGGCCCGCATATTCTCACCCTCTATGAGAAACGCGTCAACGCGGAGGATTTGCCTTTCTTTCTGGGGCTGATGGAGCATCTGGCGGCAAAGGGCGTGGCCTGTCCGCTGCCCGTGCGCGACCGCAAGGGTGAAATGCTGAGCGAGCTGGCCGGCCGGCCGGCCGCGATCATCACCTTTCTCGACGGGTTGTGGGTGCGCCGGCCAACAGCGGAGCATTGCGCAGCACTGGGGGAAACGCTCGCCGCGCTGCATATGGCGGGAGGCGATTTCGCCATGACGCGTAATAACGCGCTTTCGGTATCGGGATGGCGGCCGCTGCATGAGGCCGCATCGGGCGGCGCGGACACGATTTCGCAAGGCTTGAGCGCGGAGGTGGGCGAGGAGCTTTCCAGCCTTGAAGAGGCGTGGCCGCGCGATCTCCCTAACGGGATCATTCATGCCGATCTGTTCCCCGACAATGTGTTCTTTCTTGGCGGAAAAGTGTCCGGCGTCATCGACTTTTATTTCGCCTGCAACGACATGCTGGCCTACGATATCGCCATCTGTCTCAACGCCTGGTGCTTTGAACCGGACGGGGCTTTCAACATCACCAAGGCGCGCGCCCTGCTGCGCGCCTATTCCAACCTGCGGCCCTTCACGGATGAAGAATTCGCGGCCCTGCCCATTCTGGCGCGCGGCGCGGCGCTGCGCTTCCTGCTGACCCGCATTTACGACTGGCTGAACAGATCGGGTGACGCGCTGGTGAAACCGAAGGATCCAATGGAATATGTGCGAAAACTGCGTTTCCACCGCGGCGTGGTTTCAGCGCGCGAATATGGCCTGGGAGGGGATTGATAGTGAGCGATAAGCAGACAGTCACAATCTACACGGACGGCGCGTGTTCGGGAAATCCGGGACCCGGCGGCTGGGGCGCCATTCTGATCTACGGAGATCACCGCAAGGAACTGCATGGCGGCGGCGCGCGGACCACCAACAACCGCATGGAACTGACCGCGGCAATCGAGGCGCTGAACGCCCTGAAAGGGTCCCGTAAAATCGATCTGCACACCGATTCCAAATATCTGCGCGACGGCATCACCAAATGGATCAGGAAATGGAAGACCAATGGCTGGCGCACGGCCAGCAAAAACCCGGTCAAGAATGCCGATCTCTGGAAGCAGCTCGAGGCCGCGCACTCACGCCACGAGATGCACTGGCATTGGGTCAAAGCCCATGCCGGACACGCCGAGAACGAACGCGCGGACGAACTCGCACGCGAGGGTATCGCCCCTTACCGGTAAGACCAGCTAAAGCGCCTCAAGCAGCTTTTCAGCGCTGCTCGCGTCGACGACCGTCGGCACGTCCTCGATATTCAGCACCTTCACGACGCCATTCTCCACGACCATGGCATAACGTTTCGAGCGGATGCCAAGTCCGGCGCCCGAAGCGTCGAGTTCAAACCCCGCGGCTTTGGTGAATTCGCCGTTGCCATCGGCCAGAAACAGGATTTTACCATCGGCCGCCGTGCTTTTGGCCCAGGCGCCGAGAACGAAGGCGTCGTTGACGGCGAGGCAGGCGACCGTGTCGACGCCCTTGGCCTTGAGTGCATCGAGATGTCCCAGGAAGTTCGGGACGTGCATGGCATTGCATGTGGGCGTAAAAGCCCCCGGCACCGCGAACAGCGCAACGGTTTTTCCAGCGAACACATCCCTTGTGGTCATATCGGCCAGGCCGCCATCGGCCATGACCTTGAAAGTTGCATCGGGCAGCTTGTCGCCAATAGTGAGAGCCATTGTTGTTCAGGCTGTGCCACCAGTGGTGCATGTCATGTCCTGGCCGCAGCACAATGGCGATTTAATCTTGCCGTGACCATTGGGGCATTTGGACACCTGCACCTGGTTACCGTCATCGAGCGTGAGGCTATCGTTTACCAGCGGTGCATCGCACTTCCCGCAGGTCGCATTGACGCTCATTCCACATTTTTCGCATTCGTACGTTGCCATTTTTTGCACCCTCTTCTCGCCAATCGGTTGAACTTTGCCGTTCGAACCTATCAGTCCACTTATGAACCATGCAAGCGTCATCGCCGTTGATTAGCCGGGGCAGGCCGCGCCTGCCAGAGGGTGTCCCGCGCCAGGCGCGGCTGCTGCTTATTCGATTAACCAGCTCGTCTCCGCCTGCGCACTCTTCGAGACCAGCGTCAGTGTCACGATCTTGCCCTTGAGATCCTTCGGATTATCGCCCTTTGTCAGATCGATCCTGAAGCGGATGGCGCCATCGCTGCGTCTGTCCACGGGTTCGGCGGGCGCAAGATAAAATCCTTCCGGACCCTCGACAATGAGATCAGTGTCTTGCGCGTCATCGGGAAACCGCGCTTCGATCGCCAGATAGGGCGCCGCGCCGGAAAGCTGAGCTTCGGTATGGCTGACCGACAAACCGTTGCGCGAACCCTGGTCCTGTTTGCCCGGCACGCGCGCAAGAGAACGCGACAGCAAAGGCTCATAAGAGCGCGAAAAAAAACCGTCCCTGCCAACCTTCAACCGCAGGTCGGCTTCGGCTGGAATGCAAATGTCGGCGCACACCGCAAACTCTATTTTCACACGCAGATCAATCGGCTGCCCCGCCTTGACCGGTTCAATGAGGACGGGGAAGATCACTTCCCTTTTGTAACCATATGACGTGCCGAAGCTGTCGCGAAGCCGTATCGGCGCGGGCCACAGGAGGCGCGCATCTTTGAGATTTCGCGAGCCCGACCAGTCAAATCTTGGCGGCAGTCCGGAATCGCCCGGATAGCGCCAATATGTTTTCCAGCCCTTATCGAGCTTGATCTGGATGCCCGCGACAAGCGTTTCTTGCCCCCCGCGCCATGTGGCGTGATCGGATATCAGCCGCATGGCGAAGTAGTCTTTCGTCACCCAGTCAGACGCCGATCCGGCTCCAGCGGGTGTAACGCCGGCCTGTATGGCGAATGTGGCGGCAAGAATTGCACCCGCCATCATGCCTGCGCGGATGGCTGTCATCATGTTCCTGGTGCTCTGTACTTCCATCAAAATCACTTGCAATTGGCTGTCCGGATAATGATTAGCCGGAATTGAGTTTACAATCCCTCACCATTAAATACGACCTGGCTCGCCAGAGGGATGATCAAGCTTGCGTTACCGTGACGCCATTCACCGCTTTTGTCATTGTCGCAAAAGCCTTCACAAACCCGGTTCCAAAAGGCTAACATCATATTATGTCCAAGACCCGATCCAAAGACGAGAGCGAAAATAGCGACCTGTTTCTCGATGGCCAGATGCTGATTGCGATGCCAGCCATGGCCGACCCGAGATTCGCGCGATCGGTGATCTATTTATGCGCCCACTCCGCCGAAGGCGCGATGGGAATCATCATCAATCAGCGTGCACCCTATATTGATTTTACCGAACTGCTGGAGCAGCTGAATATTACCGGTGAAGGGGAAGCTATAAATTTGCCGTCATCAAGGACGAATATAGCTGTCCATGTCGGCGGTCCGGTGGAGGCGACGCGTGGATTCGTGCTTCACAGCAGCGACTATCACGCCGATGACAGCACACTGCCCATTGATGAGCGTGTCTCCCTGACGGCGACGGTCGATATCCTGCGTGCGATCGCAAGTGGCGCGGGGCCGGACAAGGCGCTCCTGGCGCTGGGCTATGCGGGGTGGGCTCCAGGACAACTCGAACATGAATTCCAATCCAATGGCTGGCTGCATTGTCCCGCCGACCCGGAACTTCTCTTCGACCGCAATGTCGATAAAAAATACCTGAGGGCATTTCGGAAAATCGGCATTGATCCTGCGCGGCTGGTGAACGACTCCGGTCACGCCTGACGCGGCGATGTCACGCCGCGCGCGGGAATCGGGCGAGCCGCCGAGGCGGGACGCTTGGCCGTTTTTCCCCTGCCGGCAGGCGCCGGTGCAGATGCACGGCGTACGCGTGGACGTCTTGCTGCCTTTTTCCGGGCTTTCGCGAACGCGGAAAACAGGCCCAT
>JADFHH010000064.1 GCA_022567275.1 Pseudomonadota bacterium
CAGCGCGAACACCAGCCCGCTCAGCATATCGCGCAGGAGAGCCGGGGCGCCGGGGCCGCCAAGGCCAGGTTTGCGGAGTTGTATCAAGGCATATGTTCACACACTGAAGGAGCGGTTGAGCCAAAGATGAACAGCCCCGGCGGAAATATTGCAAGGAAAATTGTATATCAGCATGTGGCGCCGTTTGAGCCGTGTAAGTTTTAGCTGCCCATGCCGCTACGGCGGCGCAGGTCCAGCCAAGCGGCGTTGTGGTCGAGATCGCCTTGTCCGTTCTCGACCAGGTTGGCGTAGGTTTCACGCGCCTGTGCGGTCATCGGCATCACTATGCCCAGGGAGGTTCCAAGCTCTTGCGCGCTTCGCGTGTCCTTGAGCTGGGTATGGCAGCGCCCGCCCGGCTTGAAGTCGCCAGCGATCATGCGGCTGCCATGATTTTGCAAAATCGGCGAATCGGCGAACCCGCCCGTGAGCGCTTCAATCACCGCTTTGGGGTCGGCGCCGCCGGCTTGCACCAGCAGCAGCGCCTCCGCGACGCTCTGGATGGCGTTGCCGACAATCACCTGATTGGCGAGCTTGGCGAGCGAACCGGCGCCCGCGCGCCCGATATAGGTCGAACGACCCATCACCGCGAAAACCGGCTGCATTTCCTCAAATGCCTGGGCGTCGCCGCCCGCCATAATGGTCAATTTTCCATCGCGCGCCCCCGGCTCGCCCCCTGACACGGGCGCATCCAGATAGCGCACCTTAGCCGCTTCTGCAGCCTTACCTTGCGCCGCGGCGGTCGCGACCGGAATTGAACTCATGACAAGCAGCGTGGAACCCGCCCGCATCCGCTCAAGAATGCCGGTGTTTTCGCCCGTGCCGAGAATCACCTCGTCACTGGACGGTCCGTCGGCGACCATGACGATGGCAATGCCGGCGCCCCCGGCGGCGTCCGCGGCTGTCGCGGCGATGTCCACGCCATAGTCGCGCAGCGGTTCCGCCTTCGCCTCTGTCCGGTTCCAGGCGGTGATACGGTAACCGGCCTGGGCCAGACGCCGGGCCATATGGAACCCCATGATCCCCGTGCCGATAAATCCAATCGAGAGTTGCCCCGGCATGACTTTGTTCCCTTCTGATTATTTGACCTGGAATGAGATGAAGGGGTGTGTTTCTGCGTCAGCCGGTCTGGTTGTGAAACTGTTCCGCTCCGGCCTTCGGGTCCCAGTTGCCGGCATCGAGCGTATCGTCAACCGCCCACGGGCCTTGCCTGCCCTCGGCCTGGCAATAGCGCACCAGCAGCGCGTTGAACTGGCTGCGCGGCATCAGCTCGAATCCGGTCTGAGCCAGATGAGGGAGATGATATTTGCCGTCGTTGAGTACGAAGCCCCATTTTTGCAGGTGGCAGTTCAGTGTGGCGAACCCCACCTTTGAAGCATCGTTCTGGCGCGTGAACTGGGATTCGGTGAAGAACACCCGGCCCGCGGCGACCCCATAGACACCGCCCGCGAGATTGCCTTGGCTGTCCCACACCTCAACCGAATGCGCATGTCCGGCCCGGTGCAGCTCCGAATAGGCCGCGATCACATCCGGTGTGATCCATGTCAGATTGGGACGTCCCGGGCGTGGCTCAGAGCAACTGCGAACCACATCTTCAAATGCACGATCGAAAGTGACCGTGAAATGTTTCTTTCGCAATCGCCGGCGCAGTCTTTGAGCCATGTGAAAATTCTGCAACGCCAGGACCATGCGCTTGCCCGGAGCCCACCATTTACGCGGCCCGATGTGAGAGAAGGGAAACAGCCCCGCCCGGTAGCCCGCCATCAGACTTTCAACACCCATATCGTGGCAGATGCCGGCCAGACCGTCGGGATAGGTCAACGCCTTTTCCGGATCCGGCACGCCCTGTTCGATATCCCGCAGGCCCGAATAATGCGATGCGGCCATCCACAATGCGGCCGGTACGCCCAGGGTCCGGGGCGGCTTCAGGCTCCATGCCGCGCCAAGCACCCAGCGCCGCAACTTGTCGCGCAACGCTTCGCGCGATTGAAATCCGGCCTCGGCCGCCGCTTCGTAAGCCGATGCCTTGAGCGTCGTCTCGCTGGTTAAGCTCATGGAATACCCGGTGCTGTTTTCCTCATACGGGGTGCGTTGAAATCGCAGAATCCCACCCCAATAGATAGCAGATGAAAATTAAATTTGGCTTGCCAACACTTTTTACAAAAAATTGCCGGGCTCATTGCAAGGCCAGACATATTCGCGTGACAAAGTATATTTTCTCTATAGCGGCAGATCAGATCCCCATCTATCAAGTGTTAAAATATGGCAAAAATTTGTCACAATAATGTCATTGTAAATATACTAATGTCATAATTGTGCCATAATTCTGTTATTGTTATTTTTTAACAATATAGAAGTGATTTATTACAAATTTGTAATCATTTTATACTACTTTCATACTTATTATATATGGGTCCTATTATAAAGAAAATTTTGTATTACCGCTTAAATTCTAATAGCTTTTTCTGAAATGCGTGGTATAATTACAACTATCAAGCGCCGATACAGGCGGGGGAACAAAAAAAATAAAATCTATCTATTCACCCCTCTGATCGGCCTAGCGATGGAGGCATGAGATGTCGATTCCCTGTACCCCAATAGAGAATCTGGTATTTCCGAAGCACTTCTGGCTAGGCCTAGCAATGGCAGCATGCATTTGGGCATTGCTCGGCCTTGGAACTGCGATCGGATGATTTAAGCGACATAAATCTCGTCCCGCAACCTGAATGCGGGTTGATCGAGGAAGACCAAAGGTAAGAATTTGCGGCGGGCACACCAAATGCCCGCCGCTTTTCATTGTCAGGCCCCGGTCTGCCCGGCAATCCAGGCGGCGAAATCGTCATCCACTTGCGAGGGTTCGATCACCAGCAGGGCCGGGGTGTCATAGGGGTGCAATTGCTTCGTCTGTGCGAGCGCTTCGGCCAGGCAGGCCTTTCGGGTTTTGATCAGCATCACCACTTCCCCCGCCTCCTGCATTTCACCCTGCCACTCATAGATCGCAACCGTAGCGGGAAAGATGTTGACGCAGGCCGCGCGTTTCGATTCCACCAGCGCACGCCCGATCCTTTTCGCGTCGTCCACCTGCTCCAGGGTTGTGTAGATCAGTACTGTCTTGTTCTCGCTTCCGCTCATGCCTGGCTGCTCCATATGTTCCGGTAGGCTATTGCTCCAAAGACAATTGCATATCATTAATGGGTCCGGACCCTAAGTTGGATGAAAATGCCGGAAGACAACAAGAAATTCGGGAATATCGCAATTGTCGCGAGCAACCATCCCGAAGCCCAGGAAGCGGCCGAACGGCTGATCGCGCGCTATGGCAATGTCAAGCCCGCGGACGCCGCGGCCATTGTCGCGCTTGGCGGCGATGGACTCATGCTGCAAACCCTCCATGCGCATATGAACTCCAGGATTCCGATCTACGGCATGAATCGCGGTTCCGTCGGCTTTTTGATGAATGACTACCGCGAAGACGGTCTGCGCGAACGGCTGGCGGAAGCGAAAACCAGCATCATTCATCCTCTGCGCATGCAGGTTTGCTACTGTAATGGAAAGACGGAAGAAGCCTTGGCTATCAATGAGGCCGCATTGTTTCGCGAATCATACCAGGCGGCAAAGCTAAAAATCTTTATCGATGGAAAACTGCGTATGGAGGAGTTGATCTGCGACGGTATTCTGGTCGCCACGCCGGCCGGCTCCACCGCCTATAATCACTCCGCTTATGGCCCGATCCTGCCGATTAACGCACCGCTCCTGGCGCTTACGCCGATCAGCCCTTTCCGTCCAAGACGCTGGCGCGGCGCCCTGCTCTCCAATGAGGCCAAGGTGGTTGTGGAAGTGATAGATGCGGACAAACGTCCGGTCAGCGCCGTCGCCGACCATAACGAGTTCCGGTCGGTGCGGGAGGTTCAGATCGAGGAAGACGCATCGATTGACATGCAGATGATGTTTGATTCCGGCCACGCCCTCGATGAGCGGATACTGGCGGAACAGTTCCGCCATTGAAACCGGCCGCACCGTCTTCCAAACACGGCAGATTCAAGGAATATTAAGCTTACCGGGAGACGATGGTCCCGGTTCGAAAGATCAATCTCCGCGGCAGGGTTCACACTGCACAGTACCGAGTTGTTAGCGTATGACCAAAATCGCGTTCGACGAGCTTAGATTCGTGGTCGCGGACGATAATGCGCATATGCGCCGTATCGTACGCACGCTGTTACGCGCATTTGGCAGCCGCGAAATCTATGAGGCGGAAGACGGCGCCTCGGGCCTTGAAGCGGTTGAGGCCTTTTCCCCCGATATCCTCATTACAGACATCACGATGCCGATCTTCGACGGGATCGAACTGACGCGGATGATACGCAATCCGGATGGCTGCCGGCATCCTTTCCTGCCCATCGTTGTGCTCTCCGCCTATTCGGAAAAAAAGCACGTTATCGCGGCGCGCGATGCCGGAGCAACGGAATTTCTGTGCAAACCCGTCTCCGCCACGGCGCTCTACCGGCGCATCCAGAACGTGGTCGCGAATCCGCGTGACTTCATTCGCACCAAAAGCTATTTCGGACCGGACCGCAGGCGCTATGTAAACCCGAATTACTCCGGGGTCGATCGCCGAATAGCGGCCCCCGGGGAGAATATTGTCGATCCGAATCAAGTACAGCTTGAGGCTTAGAGAATCACATGCAGGAACAATTACCCGACGCGGATACGGCCAGCACATGCCAGCTCAATGAGGCCGGTATCAAATTACGCGATAAATGCCTGAAACCCGGCGTTGAGAATGAAGCAGCGCAACAGGCGATCGCCAACGCGGAAAAGGCGCTCGATAAATTGTCGGTAAATTTCGACGACTGGATGGCGACTGAGTCGAAAAACCTGACTGCCGCGCGCGATGCCGCCAGAGCGGCCGGCTTTTCTCCTGATACGCTTGGAGTGCTGTTCCAGGCCGCCCATAATCTCAAGGGTCAGGCCAGCACTTTAGGATATCCCTTTGCCGACGAGATATGCGCCTCGCTGTGCCGTCTGATCGACAAGATCCCCGACAAATCGCGACTCCCGCTGGTCCTGCTTGACCAGCATGTGGACGCCGTTCGCGCATTGGTGGCGGAAGCAGCAAAGGGCACGGACAACCCAAAAGCTTCCGTGCTGGCCAGACGGCTGCAAAACGTCACCAGCGACTTCCTGGCGCAGGAATTTGCGCGCCCCCACGCCGCGTGAACTGACGCATAAGTTCCTGGTTAATGTTCGGCCATCCGATCCCAGAATTCCGGTGTGTTAAACACATCGGGGGGGGATGCAGTGCGTAAGGCGGCATGCCTCGCGTGACGCTTCGCGCTTTGCTCGAGCAGTCGAGCTGGCTGAGAGCCGTTCGCCCGCCTTGCCGCGCGCGGTTGAAAGCTCAAAGCCTCTTTTTCATCCTGTATTAAACTTGGTTCTGTACGCGCCACCTGTTCTGTGGGATAGCGAATTATCGTCGTCCAGATACCGATGCTTCCCGGTGCTGCGTCGGTCATGGTTGCCGGTGCGGTCTGGAGACTGTTGCCGGTGAGAGCGGCTACTTTGGTCATCGCGCCAATTGGCGATCGCGTCTGCCCCAACAAACCGGTCGGCTTGTTCGCTGTGGCGCCATTATACGATTTATCGGCATGGCTGGGCTGAAGTCTGGATTCCAGCGCAACCGGATTTGCGGACGCCAGCGAGATCGAGGCCGTATACAGGCGCGCTGGCACTCGTTCTGGCACTGGAACCGGATTTGCGCTCGCCGGCAAGATCGAGGCCGTATACAGGCGCGCTGGCACTCGTTCTGGCACTGGAACCGGAGCGTGTTGTGTCACCGGTTTGGTGAAAATGGCTTTCGTTACTGTTACGGTGGCGGGATTGGCAGCGACGGGCACTGTCGCGGCGGCAAGAGCTTGCTGCTTCACATGGTCACCCACGAGCTCTTTGTAAACCTGCGCCACCGTGCGCGAACGCCCGCGTGAATAGAATATCGGCTTATTGGCCCTGGCAGCTCTCGGGAAATGCCTGGATGCCCGTGCGTTGGGATTGTTTTCGGCGAGTGAGATGAGTTCCGAAGCCCCCTTCGGACCTAGAAAATGGGCGATATAAAGCTCGCCATCACTCGGCTTGCGGCCTAAGTGGGAGGCTACGATTTCAGAGTTTCGTTGCGTGAATGCCCCGGCCATCAAGGCTGAAATTTCAGGATTGTTGCGCAGCTTGAGGAGTTCCGTGCGCAGTTTTGCATTGGGGACATAATGGCGCCCGCTGCGGGTCTTGAAGATGTGCGCGGTGTATTTGCCCAGACCGAACTTGTCACCGGTCTCCTTAACCGTCTTGAGCCATGTGTTCTCGATGAACTGGAACAGGCCTGCAGCGCTCGATGTCTTGGCCTTCGCGCTTTGATTGAAGGAACTCTCGCGCGCGGCCGTGTTCAGCAAATAGGAAAAATCGACTCCCGTCGCGCGGCTCGCCTTCCTGATTGCATTGGCGATGCTTAGCGGCGCTTTTAATGCGGTTACGAGAGACATACGGGTCTTTCACTATGCTCACACATAGCCTTGTGAGCCAATCTGACTATGCAAAAATCCAGCTTAAGCTACTGATTTATGGTAAACACCGCGTTAATCCCTGCGTAAGAACGGACAGGGTCACACCCTATGAGGCGAGACATGAATGGTATGCATTTTGAGGACTTCGAAGCCGGTCAGGAATATCAACACCCCATCCGGCGCACGGTCACGGAAATGGACAATACCCTGTTCAGCGCCCTGACCTATAACGCCCAGCCTCTTCATATCGACCGGCATTACTGCGCGACGCAAACCGAGTTCGGCCAACCCCTGATGAACAGCCTTTTCACCTTGGGGCTTATGATCGGGATTTCCGTTACCGACATCACCCTGGGCACCACAATCGCCAATCTCGGCATGACGGAAGTGCGTTTTCCCGCACCCGTTTTTCAGGGCGATACCCTGCATGTGGTGACCAAAGTCATTGGTAAACGCGACTCCAAATCGCGCCCCGACGCAGGCATCGTCGAGTTTCAGCACGAAGCCTTCAATCAGGATGATACGCTGGTGGCGATTTGCATCCGGCAGGTGTTCATGCACAAGAAGACGGCTGCGTGAGGTAATTTTGATGCGATCCCTTCTGTTCACACCGGGCGACAGCGAGCGCATGCTCGCCAGGGCCCCCTCATGTGGCGCGGATGTCATCCTGATCGATTTGGAAGACGCCGTGGTAAGCGACGCCAAAACCGGCGCCCGCGACATGGTGGTGGCGTTTCTGCTGGAACAGCGCGCCAGCACGGGCGTTTCCCCCATCTATGTCCGCATCAATGACCTTGAAACCCAATGGGCTGAAGACGACCTTGCCGCGGTCATCCCCGCTGGCCCGGCAGGAATCATGCTGCCAAAGCCGCGCTCCTACGATGATGTGGAACGGCTCACGGCGATGCTGGATGGGCTGGAGAAAGAGGCCGGACTCAAGCCGGGTCAAACCTCCATTATCGTAATTGCGCCGGAGAGACCTGAAGCGGTGCTGAACATGGCCTCCTTCCAGAAGTGCGGCCCAAGGGTGAGCGGCATTTCATGGGGCAGCGAAGACCTGGCCACCGGGCTCGGGGCGTGCTCCAGCCGCGATGATGAAAACCGCTACCGCGCGCCAATCGAACTGGCGCGCAGCTTATGTTTGTGCGCGGGTTCCGCCGCCGGCATCCACACCCTCGATACGGTCTATGTGGATTTTCGCGATCTTGATGGGCTCAGACGCGACGCGGAACGCGCGGCCGCGGATGGTTTTTCCGGCAAGTTCGCGATCCATCCTGATCAGGTGCCGGTCATAAATGCGGCGTTCACCCCAACCGCTCACGAACTCGC
>JADFHH010000484.1 GCA_022567275.1 Pseudomonadota bacterium
ACGACAGGGGGTCCGGTAATGACGAACATGGGGGGCTGGTATGACGCGCGGGCCGGAAAGACGCAGCGGGGTCCGGGAAATACGCCGCGGGTCAGGTAAGAACATACCTGGTAAGCGCATGATTTCATTGAAGATAAAAAACTTATCCCCGCCCTCCCCCCATGCATTATTATCCGCCCATCTCTTCCTCATCTAAGGGGATGCGTGCCATGGACCGTCCGTGCATGTGAGGGAGGGAGCGGTTCCTGCATTGGTTTTGTGCGCTACCGCGCTTCGCGCTATTTGAGTGCGGCTCTTTGAGTTGCCCTACCGCCTATCGGCTATTTGAGGGCTTTGAGTTGCCCTACCGCCTATCGGCTATTTGAGGGCATGAGTGCGATAGCGGACTTGGGGTTTAACGGACCCGGCCAATCCGGGCGTGCCGTCCCGGACCCGGGGGTACTACGGCCCCCGCGCCTGAGAGCTGCTCTGCCGTTGTTATGTTTGGCAGAGGTGCAAGACGCCGGGCGGATTTCGTAAAGATATCGCGCGCGGAGCGCTGGAAGGCTGCTCTAAAAAAATGATCGCGGTCCTTCAGTGCTCCGCGCCAGTCCCCTTTGTTCAGGGGAAAAATCAAACTCCGGAGCCTCAGGGCTGCCGGACCAACAGTGTTGCCTGGATGGAGCGAAAGCGAAATAAACTGCCCCAACCAAACGAGGCCGGGATAAAACAAAAGGCAATGGCAAACCAACCCGTCTTGCGCTTCGCACCGAGCCCCAATGGCGCGCTGCATCTGGGCCATGCGCTGTCCGCGCTGGTGAGCCATGACATGGCCCGCGCCATGGGAGCACGCTTTTTGCTGCGTATCGAGGATATCGATCTGGCGCGCTGCCGGCCCGAATTCGAGGCGCAAATGCTCGACGATCTGGCGTGGCTCGGGCTGAGGTGGGAACTGCCGGTGCGCCGCCAGTCGGAGCATTTCGATACCTACTCACTGGCGCTCGAAAAACTGGACGCCATGGGTCTGCTCTACCCCTGCTTCGCCACGCGCAAGGAGATCGCCGCGCATGCGGCCGCGGGGCAAACCGACCCGGACGGCGCGCCGCTTTACCCGGGCCTGCACAAGGGGATGGCGCATGACGAGGTGCGGCGGCGCAAGGACGCGGGCGAGCCCTTCGCCCTGCGGCTGGATATGCGCAAGGCGATCGCGGCAGTGAAGGGGAACAAGCAAATGCCGCTCGCCTTCACCGAATTCGATCCCGAAAGCGGCAGGGCGCGGACAATACCGGCCGATCCGGCCCGCTGGGGCGACGCGGTGATTGCCCGCAAGGAGGCGCCGGCGAGCTACCATTTGTCGGTGGTGGTGGACGACGCCCTGCAAGGCGTCACCCATGTGACGCGCGGCCGCGATCTCTATGGCGCGAGCGATATCCACCGCCTGCTGCAGGTGCTGCTCGAGCTGCCCGAACCGCTCTATCACCACCATCGGCTGCTGACAGATGGGCGCGGGCGAAAACTGTCCAAGAGCCACAAGGACAAGAGCCTGGCCAGCCTGCGCGCGGGCGGGGCGAGCGTCGCCGATATCCGCGCCATGGCCGGTCTCGATTGATGCCGGGGCGCAGGCTTGCGTTCAGCCGGGCGCCCCGGCACTCTCGCGTCATGTCGATCCGCGGGAAAGATACCGATTCGCGCGCCGCGCTATCCTCCGATGAATACGTTCGGCGACCCCGTCTGGATTGCATCAGGAGGTCCGCTGCATGTGGCGGTGTCGCCCAATCGGGCGGCGTGGTGATTCTCGATGATCACGTTGGAACTGGACGTGATCACCGGTCCGCCGACGTGCGGCGCAGGACCATTACTCATTGGACATGTGTGATAGGACGTAAGCATTGCGGAGTTCAAATTGTTCACGAAAACCGTTGACGCACATCCTTCCGTGATGATTCCTCCGTGTACCGTTGTATCAGTCTTCCTGGCTGCCGGGGCCATGATTGCGCTCCTTGTCTATGTTGACTCCTGTCCCG
>JADFHH010000065.1 GCA_022567275.1 Pseudomonadota bacterium
GGCCCGCCAATGACCTTCCAGCCCGTTTCGGCCACGCCGATCTCGACTTCCTCCACATCGTCCGCCTTGATGTCATGTTGTTTCACAAGCGCGACGATGCCGTCGATCGCCGCATGAGAGTAGCGGCAGGACGGGTAGGGTTTTACCGCCAGCCGCATGGTCTCCCAGTGCGTGCCCAGACCTTCGACCGCCTTGTCCGGGTCGGGATTTGGCGCATAGGCGTTGAAAAACCCGGCCCGGCCCTCGAACGCGCATTCGACGCCCTTGAAGCCTTCGCACGCCATCACCGCGCAAATCAGCCCGTTCTGCGCCGCCTGTCCCACATGGGAGCGTTTTGTCCAGGCGCCGTCGGTGAGGAACTCCATGGAACCCGCCGCCTGGCTGAGCGCGATGCCAAAGGCGTTGCGGATGCCGTCCGCGTCCATGCCCAGCAGCTTGCCCGCCGCGGCGGCTGCGCCAAAAATGCCGCAGGTGGCGGTCGGGTGAAAGCCGCGGTCATAATGATCGGACGGGTTGAGCGCCAGCGACAGGCGTATCTGAATCTCATAACCGGCGACCATGGCGGCGATGAGTTCCTTGCCCGAGGCATCGCTCATCTCGGCCGCGGCGAGCGCTGCCGGCACGATCGGCGCGGAGGAATGCAGGGATGCTTCCGCATGGGTGTCGTCGAAGTCGAGCGAATGGGCCAGCGTGCCATTGATGAGCGCCGCCGCGCCCGGCGCATAGGAGCGGCCATCGCCCATCACCGAGCAGGCCCCATCCGTCAGCCCCAGTCTCTCGACCGCCGAAATCAGGCTGGGGGTCGACTCCACGTCATGGCGCGCGCGGATGATAATACCGCTGAGATCGAGGATCAGGCGTTTTGCCCGCGCGATGATTTCGGGCGGCAGATCCTCATAGCGGAGATCCGCGGCGAAAATTGCCAATCGTTTGGTGATTTGGGTCATGCGGGCGCCTCGCTCGTCCAGCTCGTGTTACCTACCGGGTCTTTTACGTGACAGTTATCATGTTCGCAAATGGGGACGGCGGCAATAGGCAACTGCGTTTTGGCAAGCTAAGGTCCGTGGACCTTAGTGTCAGGACGCATTGATTGTATCCATTGTGCGTGATCATGGAAGGCATTGAGCGAACACGGGTGAAGCTGGAACATGGGCGCAACGAAAGCAGATATGGTCATCCGCAACGCCATGCTCATAGATGGCTCCGGCGCCGCGGGCGTGGCTGGAGACCTCGCGGTAACGGGAGAGCGCATCACCGCGATCGGACCATCGCTTGTGTGCGGCGCGGATGTGGAGATCGATGCCGGCGGCAAGGTACTCGCTCCTGGATTCATCGACGCGCATACCCATGATGACCGGGCCGTGCTCACCAACCGCGCCATGGCCTGCAAGATCAGCCAGGGCGTGACCACCGTGGTGACCGGCAATTGCGGCATATCCATCGCGCCAGTGACAATCAAAACGCGCCCGCCGGGACCGCTCGATCTTGTTTGCCCAAGCCCGGATGATTTTATGCCCAGCTTCGCCGCCTATTTCGCGGCGCTGGAGAAGGCCCCCCCGGCAGTGAATGTGGTTGCTCAGGCCGGGCACACATCGTTGCGCGTCAGCGTCATGGACCGCTTCGACCGGGCCGCCAGTGAAGGTGAGATCGAGCAAATGAAAGCCCTGCTGCGCCAGGCGCTGAAGGATGGCGCGGCGGGCTTGTCCACCGGGCTCTATTACCCGCCGGCCAATGCCGCGCCGAGGGAGGAAATAGAGGCGCTGGCGCAAGTGGTGCATGAGGAGGGCGGATTTCATTCCACCCATATGCGCGACGAGGCCGATGGCGTCGCCGTTTCTTTGGAAGAAACATTCCGCATCGGCCGCACCGCGCAGGTGCCCATCATCATCTCGCATCACAAATGCGTCGGTTTGGCCAATCACGGCCGCTCTGGCGAAACGCTTGGCTTGATCGATGCGGCGCGCGCCAAACAGCAAATCGGCCTCGACGTCTATCCTTACGTGGCCTCCTCCACGATATTGAATAAAGACCGGGTCGCCCTGTCATCACGCACGCTTATTACCTGGTCCGGCAAGGCCGATGGCCTGGAAGGACGCGACATTGAAGAGGTGGCCGCCGAAATGGGGCTGAGCGTCGATGCGACGGTCGAAGCCATTTCACCGGCAGGCGCGATTTACTTCCTGATGGACGAAGCGGACGTGAAGGCCATCATGGCCTACCCCGCGACCATGATCGGCTCCGACGGGCTGCCCCATGACCGCCACCCGCATCCGCGCCTGTGGGGCACCTTTCCGCGCGTACTTGGACATTATGCGCGCGATGAAAAACTGTTTCCGCTGGAAACGGCGGTGCACAAAATGACCGGCCTCACGGCGCGCACCTTCGGGCTGAAGGACCGGGGCGTTCTCGGCGAAGGCGCGTTTGCCGATCTGGTGCTGTTCGATCCCGCGGCAGTGATCGACACCGCCACTTTCGAGCGCCCTGAAACGCCGGCGGCCGGCATCTGCCAGGTGTTCGTGAATGGGCGCGGCGTCTGGCGCAACGGCGCGGCCACCGATGCCCGCCCCGGCAAGGGGTTGTGTGGCGAGCGGTTCCTGACGCAGTAAGGACGCATGAGAAAGAAAACGGACATTCCCGATAATTCCCCTGACGAGCTGGCGCAGCTCGACGGGCGCAAGCAGCAGGCGCGCGCGTGGTTTGAAGAATTGCGCGATACGATCTGCGCGGCATTTGAAGCCATTGAGGATGATCTTGGCGAGGGACCACATGCCGCCCGCGAACCGGGCCGGTTCGAGCGCACGCCATGGCGACGCACCGACCATAGCGGCTCGCCCGGCGGCGGCGGGGTGATGTCGCTGATGCAGGGCCGTGTGTTCGAGAAGCTCGGCGTGCATACCTCGACCGTCCATGGCGAATTCGCGCCCGAGTTCAGATCGCAAATGCCGGGGGCTCAGGACAATCCGGAATTCTGGGCCAGCGGCATCTCCCTCATCGCCCATCCGCACAACCCGAACGTCCCCGCCGTGCACATGAACACCCGCTTCGTGGTGACGGCAAAAAGCTGGTTTGGCGGCGGCGCGGATTTGACGCCTGTGCTGGACGCGCGGCGCACCCAGGACGATTCCGACACCAAAGATTTTCACGCCGCCATGCGGGCGGCCTGCGATGCCCATGAAATCGCCGACTATCAGCGTCTCAAAGCGTGGTGCGACGAGTATTTCACTCTCAAGCACCGCAACGAGATGCGCGGCACCGGCGGTATCTTCTATGATGATCTGCACTCAAACGAGGCCGATGGCGGCTGGCCGGCGGATTTCGCCTTCACTCAGGATGTGGGGCGGAAATTCGTGAAAATTTATCCCCAACTCGTGCGCCGCAATATGCATCACCCCTGGAGCGAGGCGCAGCGGGAGGAACAACTCGTGCGGCGCGGGCGTTATGTGGAGTTCAATCTGCTCTATGACCGGGGCACCGTGTTCGGCCTCAACACCGGCGGCAATGTGGACGCCATCCTCTCCTCCATGCCGCCGGTGGTGAAATGGTCCTGACGCGGGTTTTTTGCGCGCCCGCATGGCCACGATCCCGAACAAAAACCGGCCCGCGCACAAGCGCAAGGCCGGTTTGTTAAACGACGCGGATGTTACGCCCGCGCCCCGATTCGGGTTATTCAGTGCCCGGGGGTTTGAGACGGTGGCGCACCCGAAGTGCTGCCCGCGGCTAGCGGTTGTACTTTTTCACCGGCTTGCTTCTCAGGTTTGCCGTTGCCGCCCGCGGCTTTTTTGGCACTGTCCGCACGCGGCTTCGATGCCACCTCACCCAGGCCGAGTGGATCATCGACGCGCTGCGAGGTGCCGTCGAAATAGGCATCCTCATCAATCGCAAGCGCCTTGCAGATCAACTCGCCCTTGACCTTCGCGGACGATGTCAGTGTTACCCGGATACCGTTTATGGTCCCCTCCACGGTTCCCCGGATAACAATCTTTTCCGCCTTGATCTTGCCAGTGATCTTGGCTTCTTCCGCGATCAGTAATGTCCGGCAGGTTACTTCGCCTTCCACCGTGCCCTTGAGTTCAATGTCACCTGACGTGGTGATTTCACCCTTGATGTGCAGATCATCCGCAATAACTGATTCTGACATTTTAACTCCTATCCATACGCTTCCAGCCCCCACTCTCTACGCAACGCCGGGGGAGATAAACCGATATATGTCTTTGTAACGCAATGACACTCACCCCGTCAAATCCCGGCATGGGCATACTGGCAGGATTACACGGTGCATCCAGCCTGCGGACCGGTTGGGCATAACTGTGGAAAAATGAAGGAAATCTTAGGCCAAAACCCGCAGCCCCGTTGACTTTTCCAACCGTTCGGAGCGCTGGCGGCGCGGCGGAACGGGACGGCCATTTACCCTTCGTTAACCAAACTTAACACAATCTGAAATCGACGATTCGGCTGCTAGGGACGAACTCGTGTGGAAAGGGACATTGTCGGGGGACAATTGACCAGGCTGAAAACAGAAGGATCAAACAGAATGGCACCATCAATCATAGGTGAAGACCTTACAATTACCGGTAACATCATTTCCAAGGGGGAAGTTCAGGTCGAAGGCGACGTGCAGGGCGATGTTTTCTGCGCCAGTCTCACCATCGGCGATCACGGACGGATTACAGGCTCTATTGTCGCCGAAGAAGTGATCGTTCATGGCCGCATCTCAGGCACCATCAACGCCCTGACGGTGACGCTGGAAGCCAGCTCCCATGTCGAGGGCGACATTTGCCATCAGGCGCTCAAGCTTGAGCATGGCGGATTTTTCGAAGGCCGGTCGCGGCGCTCCGATGACCCGCTGTCGCAGGCGGCGTCGAGCGTCGATACACTCAGGCAAACCATAACGCCGGCCGTCAGCGAAAAACTGCGCGCGACCAAGATCGAACGCGCCGCCTGACGCGCGCGGACGCACCTGAACGCTAACTGGGTCTGCCTCTCGGGGCGGGCCCTATTTTTTTTGCGTTTCGAAATTGAATTGCGGCGAAATTGCGGGCATAATCACATTCAGGGGCTTTTGCCCCGCGTCCTCTGTGGGCGCGCATAACCAAGGGGCGCGTAAAGATGACCGTAGCAACCGCGGACGCGGATCGTGAAGCGCGGAAACTTATCAAACCTTATCTGGGCATGACCGCCTGGCCGAGCGTGGCGCTGGCGTTCGGCATCTACGCTTCGTTCGCGCTTGTCTGCACACTGGGCGTCACCGGCGTCATTCCGTTATGGCTGGGCCTGATCCTCAATTCCCTTATTCTGTACGCCAACCAGACGCCGCTGCATGAAGCCTGCCACGGCAATATCGCCGGACGCGACAAAAGCTGGATGTGGCTGAACCATCTGATCGGCTTCCTGAGCGGCGCGATATTGCTCCATGAGTATAAAGCTTTCCGGCATTTGCACCTGATGCATCACCGCGAAACCAATGACGGCGATCTCGACCCCGATCACTGGCTCAAAGTGACCAACCCGCTCACTGTCCTGTTCCGCTGTCTGACCATCGTGCCCTTCTACCACCACTTTTTCTTCCATAAGGTCGCCCTCAATCCCAAAGAGGCGGCGAATTTCAAGGTCACGGCCCATGTGATCGCCGTCTATTGGCTGCTCTATTCCATCGCCTTCTGGCTTTGCATATTCGGATATTGGCGCGAAGTGCTGGCCTTGTGGCTTGGGCCCCACTGGATTGGCAGCGCCATCATCATCTATTTCTTCGCCTATCTGCCGCACAAGCCGCACGACACCAAGCAGCGCTATCGCCACACCCGGATATACCAGGTGTCAGGCCCGCTGGCGAAAATCGTAAACGGGCTGTATCTGTTCCAGAATTACCACCTCATCCATCATTTGTTCCCGCGCATCCCGTTCTATCTGTACGGGCAAGCCTTCAAGGATTTACGGCCAATTCTGAAGCGCGAGGGAGCGCAAATACATGAATACGGGCGTTAGCTCTATTCCTGCTCCGCGTCGCCGAAGCCGCTTCCTGCCTGGCGGTAATCCTCACGCGGAGGCGCGAAAACATCGTAGACGGTCGCGCCCTGCGGACCGGCCTGAAACGTATGTTCCACATGGCCCGGGGTGCACCAGAAGTCGCCTTCCCTCACTTCGATTTCCTCACCCCCCTGGGTGCGGGTGCCGCTGCCCTTCACGAGCAAGCCCCACTGCTCTTGCGGGTGCGAATGCAGCACTCCCTTGTGACCGGCCGCGATAGTGACAACCGAAATCATCGCCTGTTCGCCGGGGAAAATCCGTGCGGTGAGGCCTTCGGCCAGGCGGCGCGCAATGCCCTGGCTCATGTCATTCAGATTGAAAAAATTCTCGTTCGGCACCTGCTAGTCCTCCCCTTGCGCAACATTTTCCGGATAAGCTTCTGATTTATGGCGATGATACCCACATCGCAGCGCCGTTGGAATGGTTTTTGCGCTCACCCCATTAACCTCCTTTACATCCGCGCCATGCTAGATTCAGCTTTTGGGTTAAGGGGTTTGAATCCTGTGTATCTGTTTCGCCTGATCTATTATTCGAAAAATACGGTCGTTGATCCGGACAACCCGAAGCAGCGTGACGATTTGAAGGATATTCTCGAATCCGCCAAGCGCAATAATATGGCCAATGGCGTGACCGGCGCGCTGTTGTTCGACCAGAATTATTTCGCGCAAGTTCTGGAGGGCGACCGCAAGGCGGTGACGCAAACCTTCTGCCGGATCCTCAAGGACCCGCGCCATTCCGACCACGTCATTCTTGACGCGCGGGCCATCGATCAGCGCCGTTTCGCGGACTGGTCAATGTGTTTTGTCGGCCAGCCCGTGGTGGAAGAGGTTCACCGGCGATACTGCACTTCGAACGAATTCAGGCCTGCGAAAATGACCGCCGATAGCCTGCTGGGCTTCATGGTGGAGTTGATAGAAGCGGTGCCGGGCGCCGTGCGCACCAATCAGCCCGGCAACAACAACCAAGGCGCCTCGCAACGGGTTTTCGGTGAGCGGGTCCTGAACCGCGACAAGACCAGACAGGCTAATTCCCAGCCACCGGCGTAAGATCCACGGGCGCTATCGACACGATACATTTCTGGCGCAAATCACCACGCTGGCGGGCAATCTTCCTGGCCGGGCCGGCGCCTGACTTAACCGGCCGCTAATCTTCACCATTTAAGCTGCCAAGCGGATATCGTTTTGGGAGCGCAATCGTGCGCCGGCTTACCTATCTTGCCGCGATTATTATGCTGGTTTCGGCGCCAGCCGCTCCTGCTTGGGCGAAAGCGCCCAGGATTATCCAGACCGTTGAAACAACGGCCGGCGAGGTCGTCTTTTTCAAATTGCCCGGCAATCCATCGGCTGGCTACAACTGGAAGCTCAACAAACGACTCAGCACAGGGCTCGATCTGGTGAAGGTGGATCAGCTCGGATGGCTATTGGCGCAAAAAGGGAAAAACTTTTTCATCCAGGAACAGAGCGTGCAGAATATAGCCGTTTGGGCCAAGACCTCGGGTCAGGCCGATCTGGCGTTCGATTATTTTCGCAAAGTCGGCGGGCGCCGCTATTCCAGGACGTCGGTAGTGCGTATCATCATCAAACCGCAGCGGGCGGCCCAATAGGCGCACGCCATTCAGTGCAGGCGAAATTCTCCGTCCAGATGGCGGATTTCCTGCGGCGACAGCAATTGCCTGTTCATCACGCGAATTTCGTAGAGCGGACCGTCGAGGCTTTCGCTCCAGAATTTGAGGAAATCGTGGAGTTTTGGAAAGTCCGGCGCCAGATCGTAATCCTGCCAGAGATAGGACTGAATGAGGGCCGGGTGATCGGGCAGCCGGTACAGGATTTCAGCCGTGGTGAGGCTGTGTCCTTGCAACTGGGCAATGAAA
>JADFHH010000066.1 GCA_022567275.1 Pseudomonadota bacterium
GGTTTAGACCGGTTAGTGCCGGTCCTTACAAATAGTGGCATTGGTATCTAAGCGGCTGATTCCAAACGGTTTCGGAATATTGCGGACAACAGAGAAAACACCCTATCGAGTTATCATAATCCGCGTGTCGGGGGTTCGAGTCCCTCCTCCGCTACCATGCGTCCCCCACTATTATGGGTGTTCGGGGGAATATTTGCACCCATCAGGCTGGCGGGTTTGCCGCCGGTCCCTTCGTAATTCGATTGCGCGGCCGCGTGATCGAATTACGACAGAACCGGCGATAATCAAATGTCCTTGCGGCCAGTCGCGGGGGCGGAGGTGACGCAGCCCCGCATCGCAACCTATGTGACGCACTACTTTGAGCCGAAACTGCAATTTGGAAGCGAGAATGCCGTTCAATCAGACCGGCGCAACAGCATCGCGATGCTCACGCCCAATCACAAAGAAATTGAGGCGATCATAGGCTGAAGTGAGTCGCTCACCCGCATCATTGGTAAAATGAAAACGCCAGGGGACCACCTTACCACCGGTTTTAGCATTCCGGCAGACGCTCGTCCCGCCTAAACCGGAACCCGCCTTAATCGAGAAAATCATCCACGCTCTTGCCGGTCTCGCGCGCCTTTTCTTCCGCCGCCAGATAATCGTCCGTGGTGCGCACCTTGGGCCGCTGTCCTTTGGCAAAGGGATCATCGCCGCGCTCCGAGAGGGCCTGTATCCGGCAGTTGTCGCACATTTTGATAAGCTTGGTCGATTCCGCGTCCTTGAACATCCAGTGTTTGCCCTCCAGCTCCCTGGTGACGCGATCGATCGCCGCTTTGGTGCCGAAAGGTTTGCCGCACGAGACGCACTCGAACGGCTCGGCCTCGTTCAGTATCTCCTGCGACAGGGCCGCGGAGGTGAAATTATATTGCGGCTGCAGGGTGATGACACTTTCGGGGCAGGTCGCCACGCACAGCCCGCATTGGACGCAAGCGGCTTCGGTAAAGCGCAATTGCGGAAATTCAATATTGTCGGCCAGTGCGTCAACCGGGCAAGAGCCGACGCAGGCCAGGCACAAGGTGCAGCCCTCGATGTCGATGTTCAAACGCCCGTAAGGCGCGCCTTCGGGAAGCGCCAGCAACTCAATCGGGCGGCCCGATGCTTCATTTAACTTGGCGAGGATCGTGCGGGCGATTTCGCGCTTGCCCCCGGCCGGTGTAAAGGCTGCCGGTTTGATGCCCTTCACCTTCGGCAAATCGTAAAGCGCCGCTTGCGCCACGTCCGGGTCCTGTTCGACGATGCACCCGATGCGTTGTTCCTCGCCATAGCCGAGGCCCTCGAGAAAATTATTGGCCAGCGCGATCTGGTCTTCCAGCGCGGGCAGCTCATCGGCCCGCTCTGGCGGGCCGAACACCACCACCTGGCCAAACCCCGACGCCACCGCGCCGAGCAAAATGTCATGGCCGAGTTGCGTGACGGAGTAGAGCGAGATTGGCAGTACGCTGGCCGGCAAGCCCTTGCCGAAACGCGCCATCGCCGAGATCAAGCCCGCGCCATGGCTCTCGTCATGGATGAGCAGAATCGGGTTTTTCCCGCCGGCCTGGGCATATGCAGCGCTCAAAATCTGGATACGCGAGATGAGATCGCCGCGCTCGGGGAACGCATAGCTGACCGCGCCGGTCGGACACGCGGCGCTGCAAGAGCCGCAGCCGCCGCACACGAGCTTATCGATCTCCACGCCATCGCCCTGCGGCGTAATTGCCGACACGGGGCAAATGTCGAGGCAATTGGTGCAACCGACCTTGCCGCTGCGCGAATGGGCGCAGATGTCCGGGTTGTAAGAGACATAGAGCGGCTTTTCGAACTCGCCCACAAGGTCGGTAATCTCGAACATGGTCTTGGCGATGCCAGCCGGGTGGTTCGGGTCGACGTGGAAATAGCCATCGCGGCGTGACGCGGCCGGAAACAGCGCCGTGCCACCCGACATATCGAAGATCATATCGCACTTGGAGCTGGCGCCGTCGCGCTCCATCAGGAAGACGAGTTCATCCTTTGAGGAGGGGGAGACCGGCGCGTAGCCATCCACGGTAATCTCGAAATGCCCAAGCGTGCCCCGGGCGGCGGTGATCGCGCCCTTGTAGATCGGCACATTGACGATGTTGGGGGGCAGGATATCACGCGCATCGCTCAGCATCAGCGACACATTGAGCCGGGCCGCGAGTTGCTCCGCGACATCCATTGCCGCTTGCCCCGCGCCATAGACGAGGCAAACCCCTTGCGACACGATCGGCGTGGTGCCGGCGGGTTTCGATTGATAAGCGGCCTCGGCCAGAAGGGCGGCGATCTTCGGCAGCGCCTTGCTTTTGGCGTTACTCCATCCCGCCCGTTCACGGATATTGGTGAAGATAATATCCTTGCCGCCCTTCTCTTGCGCGATCTCGCGAAACAGCGGCGCTTCCTGGGTGCAGGCGACCATCAGGGGGGTATCTTCGTCGAGTGCGCTGGCGAAGGATTCTATCTGTGTGCGGCACAGATTTGAGAAGACGGTCAGCTCACCATCTCCCTCGCCATCGCCGCCGAGACAGGCTTTGAGCTTGCTGCCATCCAGGGCCATGGTTTTTTCGCAGTCGCAAACCATGAGCCGCCGGTTTTTCAGTTTGAACGCCATCACCGTGTTACTTTCTTAACGCTTTGATTTACAAAGAATATTCACCTACTTTAGAAGCTTTTTTCAAATTGTATGCGCAAGTTGGCAAAGCGTACTATACTTTCCAAGTGTCCGCCACGGGGTTAAACAGGGATCGATGCTTCCAATGACCGCAACCGTTTCAATTCCACTCGGCGTCGTTATCGCGCGCGAGGATATCGACTCAAAATGGCAGGACCATGTGTGGCGTCCCATCGGCATTCTTCCCGGCGCGCCGCCGGTCGAGGACTGGAAAGAATTGCAGCGCGGCGAGGGCTGGGTCCATTATCACGCGGCCACCATGCCGCTGGAATTGTACGCCAAGGAGACCGAGGGCTACAAATACAATCTGGAAATGCGTGAACCTTCTATCTTTATCGTGTTTTCCGGTGAAGAGGACGAAGAGAACGAGCGCCCCGTTAGCGTGCATCTGGTGACGGCGTCGCCCTATGAAGCGGCGGATTATCTCGATTCCGGCGAACAGCTCGTTGAACCGGTGGCAATGCCGAGCGAGCTGCTGGCACTGGTCAGCGAGTTTGTCGCCGAGCATCATGTGGAGGAAAAATTCAAGAAGCGGAAGAATTTAAAAGTCAAGCCCGAGGAATATAAATTCGGCCAGGAACCGATCATTGAAGTGCGCAAGCGCATGAGCCAGGAGAGCGAGCATGAGTGAGCGCGAAGACGATTTTCTCTCGCGCTGGTCGCGGCGCAAGGCCGAAGCGCGTGGCGACGGACTGCACAAGAAGGCCGAGCCCGAGCACAAGCCGGGGCGCATGCGCACCGATGCGCCCGAGCCCAAGCAGGCCGAGCCTGTCGCCGAAGCCGATGCCCCGCTGGCGCGCGAAGCGGCGCTTCGCGAGGAACAAGCGCCCGCGGCCGCGCAACAAAGCGCCGTGCAGGAGACAGAGCCGGAACAGGACGCCGAGCCTGATAAATATGACGATTTCGATTTCGATTCGCTGAACTACAAATCCGACTATACGCAATTCATGAAGCAAGGCGTGCCCGAAGCGGTGCGGCGGCGGGCCTTGCGGATGCTGTGGCAGTCCAACCCCATTCTCGCCAACATCGACGGCCTCAACGATTATGACGAGGATTTTACCGACGCGGCGCTGGCGGTGAAGGTGCTCACTTCCAGCTACAAGCCCGGTCTCGGGTACCTGACCGAGGAAGAGCGGATTGCCAGCTATAGCGAGGAAGCGCGCAAGGTCGGGGAGGAGCCCGCTGAAGACGATATGGACGTGGAGGATATGGACGAGGGTGAGTCCGCCGGCGACACCGAGATCGCGTCCGCTACGCCCGAGGGCGAAGAGGATGGTGAGAATGGCGCATCCAAGGCCTAGGACTTGGCCGGTGGTTCGAGCGATTCGTCCGCCAGATGCTGGCGCAGCATTTCCTGGTACTGCGCGACCATATGGCTCACGAATTTTTCGTGGTCATCGACACCGGAGACGGATTTGGCCACATAGGCGCTGTACCTTGCGGCCGCAAACAGGAAGGCCATATGTAACTGCGTCGCTTTGACCCGGCTGTTTTCCCGATTGGCGAGATCGATGAATTTGTCCGCGAGTTTCAGAAAAGCCGTCGAATCCAGCTCGCCCTTTTTGCGCGCGGCGCGGCGCTCCTTGCGGCTTTTCGCGTCCAGGTCCGATTGGTTCAAGGCAGGCTCTCCCGGCATATTGCTCCAGCGCGGTTATCTTAGCGCTTCTGTCGCGGCCGTGTCACTGTGCGGGATCCTTGCCCTTGCATCGCCAGGCGCGGCGCGCACGCCATGCAAGGCGCCACCGCCCGTGTGTGCGGCGCGCGGCGCGGTGTTCGCAATCTCCGCCTTCGATCCGGCAGCCAGCGCGGTGCGCATCGCCGCCGATTTGCTGGTGACCAACCGGCACAGCGTCGCCGATCGGCTCAAGGTCAAGATTCATCTCCCCGATGGCGGTACGCGTGAGGGCCTGGTGCTCCCTACATCCTTCGCCGGCGATCTGATACTCGTGCGCGTCAAACTGCCCGATGGGCCGGTCCTGAAGCCGGGGTTAAACGCGCGCGGCGATCTATGGTCGGTTGGCCAGGATATCTCGGCACGGCGCATCAGGGTTTATCCCAAGGGCAGGCTGCTGTTGCCGCCTTTTGCGGGCAAACCCTACGCCCGGCTGCACCACACCGCCTATAGCCAGCCGGGCAACAGTGGTGGCGCGCTGGTGAACGAGGCAGGCGAACTCATCGGCGTTACCGCCTCGGGCGGGGAAGGGCGGTTCGAGGCGGTTCCGGCGGGGCAGATTGCCGATTTGCAGGCGCAAAGCGGCCCGGACCATGCGGAAACAAGCGCCAGACTCGGCAAGAATGTACGCGAATGTACGCTTGCCCTGGAGAAAGCGCAGCGCCTCACCGGCACCCTGCCGGAGAAATTAGCCGGCACACTAAAGGCCTCCTGCGCGGCCAGCGAGAACCGGCAGCTGTTCGATCTGGTAGCGCAATTAATGGGCCGTCAACGGCGTTTCGATGCATCGATCGCTTTTTTCGAGCGCGCGCTCGAAAAAGATCCCAATGCCATAAATTCACGCCTCGGACTGGTTATCACCTTGCGCTTCGCACGCCGGATAGAACAAGCCAAAGCGCATGTGCGCTGGCTGCTTGATATCATACCCGAGGAGCGTTCCATTCACCCGATCGCGCTTGCTGTCGGAAAAACATTAAAAGATCAGGCGCTGATCGACGAGGCGCTGTCCCTCATCGAGAAGCATGCCCCCAATGAGCTAGAGGCCGCCAGGAGCTTCCTGAAGTCGCCGGCGCGTTAGGGGCGTTATTCGGACTGGGGTCCCGACAGCGCCGGGTTGGCGATCCATCCCATTCTGGTGCGTCTGGTGCGATCGCCCGGCGAGGGGCCGGCGAGGTCGAAGATCGCCTGTTTGATTTCCCGCGCGCGCCAGTCCGGGTGCGCCGCCTGAAAGCGCGCCGCGAGCGCCGCGATGCGGGGCACCGCGAAGCTCGAACCCGAAACATATGTCTTGGCGCCGGTGTGGTCGAATGTCTCGATGTCTTCACCCGGCGTCGAGATATCGACCGTTTCCGGGCCCCAGTTGGAGGCGGTGGGCAGGCGGCCGAAAGTATCGGTGGACGCGACCACCAGCGCGTTCTTCAACTTGTAGCCGGATGGATAGATCGGCTTTTCATCAATGTTCCGGCCGTCATTTCCAGCCGAAATAATGAACAGAATCTCCGGGTTGGCCTTGGCCGCCAGATGGAAGGGGGTCCAGTCCTGCTTCCGGTACCCGCCGAGCGACATGATTACGATGCGCGCGGGGCTGTTGGCGATGGCCGCGACAATATGCACGAAGGTGGCGAAGGAATGGGCGCGGTAGCGATAGGGCACGAGGCGGGCGTGGGGCGCTTCGCGCAAAAAGATACCGGCGACCCTGGTGCCGTGGTGGCGCCCGCTATCGGGCTTCTGACCCGGCACCAGATCGAACGGGCGCCGGTCGTCATCGTGAAAATCATAGCCGAGAATTTGCCCGGCGCCGTTACGCGCCAGACGCGGGGCGATCTTCTCCAGGGTGTAGTTTACCCCTGAATCGATAATCGCCACGGCGATACCGCCCGGGTCCCTGCCAGGCGGCACAGCGGGTTCTCCCGGCGCCGCGAATGCGAGCGTGGAGCTGAACAACGCAGTGGACAAGAGAACACGAAAACAAACTCTCATAATACGCGCTACTTTCTTTAATTCATTGAAAACAATGGTGCCGGCTGAAGGATTCGAACCCCCGACCCCCTGATTACAAATCAGGTGCTCTACCAACTGAGCTAAGCCGGCAATTTATGCGTCGCGCGCGGGGTGTGATTTGAAAGCCGTACCGTCACCCGCTAGCGCGCAGTGCACTCATATCCCGGATTCGGGTGTATTTCCAGTTGCCCGGGCGGCCAGCTTTACCCGCGCACATGACTTTGATTGGGACTCTCCGCTCGCTTTGGGCTAGGATAGTCGCGCCGGGGGTATGGTTCGATGCTCAAGGAGGCGACAATGAAGTTTCGTAACGTTGCTCTCGCCCTTGTGTTCGTTTTGGCAGTGGTCCTTGTCAAGCCTGAGAAAGCGGACGCGGGCGTTTATATCTCTTTCGGCTCATATGGAGGGGGTATCGGCTTTGGATATGGCTATGGCTACTATCCAGGCAGGTATTATTACGCGCCTTCCTATGGGTACCGGAGCACCTATTACCGGCCCTACCGGAATCATTATTCAGGGTCGATCTTCTATCCAACCTACCGATATCATTATAAAAAGCGCCATTACAGGAAGCGGCGCCATGCGCGGCGCCACTACAGGCGCCACACACACGCCAGGCGCCACCACCACCACGGGCGCTACTATTACACCAACTATTATCGGTAGGATTTTGGGTGCTGGATATCGGCGCGGGTTGCGAGCGTATGCAGGGCGATAGCCGCCGCATTGGAGACATTCAGGCTGGTCAATGCGCCGCGCGTGGTCACCCGGCATAACAGATCGCAGTTTTTGGCCGTGAGCCGGCGCAGGCCCTTGTGCTCGGCTCCCAGCACCAATGCGCAAGGGTTTTGCGGCGCGGCGCTCTCCAGCGGCTGATCTGCGCCGCTCTCGAGTCCGATGCGAAACACGCCGGCACGGCCAAGCTCCTCAAGCGCGCGGGCGAGATTGGCCACCAGAATTACCGGGACATGTTCAACCGCGCCCGACGCCGCCTTGGCCAGCGCGCCGTCAAGGGGCGGGCTGTTGCGCCGGGTCATGACCAGCGCGCAGGCGTTGAAGGCGGCGGCGGATCGCAGGATCGCGCCGGCATTGTGCGGGTCGGTGATCTGGTCGAGCACGATGATTGGACGGCCCTGGCGCGCGCGTTCCACGATCGCTTCCAGCGCCGGAGGTTCAAGCGGTGCGGCCTCGACCATGACGCCCTGATGGACGGCGTCCGAGCCCAGGATGCGCGTCAGCCTGGACGGGCTCACATCGATTGGCTCGATGGCGATATGCCCCAGCACATCGGCCAGCCGGTCGCGGCCATTTTTTGTGGCGTGTATCGCGGAGATAACGCGCCGCGTATTGGCAAGCGCCGCACGCACCGCATGAACGCCGTAGATTCGTTCCACGGCGCGCGAGGGGGCGGCGCGTTTGCTGGCCGCAGCGGGTCGGTTTCGCCGGTTCATTGGCTAAAGTGATAGAGGCGCT
>JADFHH010000067.1 GCA_022567275.1 Pseudomonadota bacterium
GGGTGCGATAATTCGATTTTGCGGGCATGAAGATGCATTTTCCCCGGTATCTCACCGCCGGGGTGCGCTTCATGGCCGCCATATTTACCGTCCCCCACGATCGGATGACCGATGGCCGCCAGATGCACGCGAAGCTGGTGCGTGCGCCCCGTCAAAGGCCACAAGGCCGCCCAGCAGAGTTTTTGTCCCGCCGCTTCAATCACCGCGTAGCGCGTTACCGCCGGCATCGCGCCGGTCTCGCCATCATCCGCGATATGTACCCGTTCGGCGCGCACGCCGCCTTTCTTTACGAGTGCTAGCGAAATTTCACCACGCCGGGGCGATGGAACCCCCTTCAGCAGCGCCCAATAGGTCTTGACCGCGGCGCGGGATTTCAGTGTATCGCCAAGCGCCGTTGCGCTCGCCCGGTTGCGGGCAAGCAGCAATACGCCGCTGGTATCCTTGTCGAGCCTGTGCACCAGCCGGGGCCGCTCGCCTGCGTCAAACATCAGCCCATCCAGCAAGGCGTCGAGATGGCGCTGCGTGCGCGTACCGCCCTGAACCGCCAGTCCCGGTGGTTTGTTGAGCGCCAGGATATCCTTGTCCTTGTGAATCACGAGGCCCTGGATAAAGCTTCTGTCTTGCGCTGTGAGTTTCGGCCGCACCTTTTGCGGAGCGGCGTCAAATTTCAGCGGCGGAACCCGCACCCTCTGACCCGCAGCGAGCCGCGCATTGGCCTTGGCGCGTCCGCCATCGACCCTGATCTGGCCCGTGCGCAGCAGCTTTTGCAACGCGCCATGTGCAACTGCGGGATAGTGCACACGGAACCAGCGGTCGAGACGCATGCCCTCCTCGTCACGTCCAATGGTAATCGTCTCGACCCGGCTCATAGGCTTATTCCGCAGAACATCAATCTTCCAATCCTTCGCTTTCAATCACGGCGTCACGGGCCGCATGGGAGGACGGCGGCGCTTGCTCCAGCCACCACTCGCCGGTTGCCGCACCTGTTCCTTCATGAGAGACGTCGGGGCATTCAGAAGGTGCGCCATTTTCTTCGGATTGGTTTTTTGATTATATCCGGTTATTATAGTTTTGAACGACTGGCTGGCTGATACGAAGGTGCAATTATGCTCAATCAAGAGAAATTCGATGACCATTCAATATCTCGTAACCACAGAGCATTATATATATTGCTCATCGCGGTGTTAGGAGCCTGGGCGATCGGCTCGGGCTACGCGATCATTTCCAGCGATATTGCAATTAATTTTGATGAATACGCGCTACTGAAGGCCGCAGCTATCATTGGGGTTTCTATTGTGCTGTCAGTATTAATCTATCTGAATATGAGTTTGAAAAGATTAGAGAAGCAAATCGATGCTAATTTTCGAATCGAATTTGAACGCGGACTCGAACTGGATATAGAGATCGAACGGAAGCTGAATTTGGCCCAACAAAAGCATTCTTCGAAAAAGTTGTGCTCATAGCGCACACTTTATCGTCGGCTAGTTCATGAACAAGCGGGATACGCGCGAAATCCTGGACTGGATGCGGGAGCACGCCTGGCAGGACATCAATCTGAACGAACTCACGTGCGATATATTATTACAACGTCAGACGTCCGCCAGCAGAATGCTCAGGCGGATAAACACACTTAAAGACGGACTCGACGAAGGACCGATATCCATAGGGATTTTGCATTCGGGGCGAGCCGCAGCATTCGTTGGTGTATCCGTCCTCATAGCAGACTTGTTGGCGACTGGCGGTGCCCTAACCATTCTCACAAAGTTGGCTATCATTTCCACTACCGTTGGTGGTGGCAGCGAAACCTTAAACATTATCAACGGCAAAATTCGAAAGGACAAAAAATCTTTTCTAAACGAACGTCTCAGAGACATAAACAACTACACCGCTGCCGTCGGCGACGCTCGCTTGCAAAATAACTGTCCACCGTGAATAATCTGAACAAATCAGACTATCGACCCTCTTTGAGCTTTCTCCACGCCTCCAGACGTTGCGCGATTTCTCGTTCCAGGCCCCGGTCCGTGGGATGATAGAAAGCCTGGGGCGCAACGCCTTCGGGAAAATAGTTCTGCCCGGAAAATCCTTCCTCTGAATCATGGTCATATTCGTAGCCGGCGCCATAGCCCTGCTCTTTCATCAACGATGTCGGTGCATTCAAAATATGTTTTGGCGGCGGCAGGGAGCCTGCTTCACGCGCGACCTTGCTGGCCCGTTTGAACGCCACATAGGCGGCATTCGATTTTGGCGCGCTCGCCAGATAGAGCGTGGCCTGGGCCAGCGCCAACTCACCCTCCGGGCTGCCGAGAAAATGATACGCATCCTTCGCCGCATTGGTCTGCACCAGTGCCTGCGGATCGGCCATGCCGATATCCTCGACCGCCATGCGCACCAGCCGCCGGGCGATATAGAGGGGGTCCTCGCCTCCTGCAAACATGCGCGCCAGCCAGTACAGCGCCGCGTCAGGATCGGAGCCGCGCACCGATTTATGCAGCGCGCTGATGAGATTATAGTGCCCGTCCTGCCCCTTGTCGTAGAGCGGCGCGCGGCGCTGAACCACTCTGGTCATCCCGGTCACGCTCAAGCGCTCGCCCTCCCCCTGGAGCGCGCCGAATATTTCTTCGGCCAGATTCAACAGCCCCCGGCCGTCGCCGTCGGCCATATGTAGGAGCGCCTCGCGGGCGTCCGGCTCGATCGGAAGGATGCGCCCCGCATCCGCCTCGGCGCGCGCGAGCAGCACCTCAAGGGCCGTATCGTCAAGACGGTTGAGGGTGAGAACGCTGGCGCGCGAAAGCAGCGCTGAATTCAGCTCAAAGGAGGGATTTTCGGTGGTCGCGCCGATCAGGACGATGGTGCCGTCTTCCATGACGGGCAGAAACGAGTCCTGCTGCGCCCGGTTGAAGCGGTGCACCTCATCGACAAACAATACGGTGCCGAAGCCGTCGGCTCTTCGCGTCCTGGCGCTTGCAAAGACCTTGCGCAGATCCTGCACACCGGAATGAATAGCGGTAAGCTGTTCGTAATGATGGCCGGTATGTTTGGCCAGAAGGCGCGCGATGGTTGTCTTGCCGGACCCCGGCGGCCCCCAGAAGATAATCGAGCTCAAACGGCCCGCCTCGACCATGCGTTTGAGGATACCGTCCGCCCCGAGCAGATGCTCCTGTCCCACGACATCATCGAGTGATTTCGGCCGCAGCCGGTCCGCCAGAGGCCGCGGGGCATTGTCTTCGAGGCTTGCGGCTTCAAATAACGTGGCCATTGACAGGACGGCTCCTCTACCCGCGCAATGTAAGCTCGATATTGCGCCCATTACGCCGCACGGTAATGCGCCAGAGTTGATAGTGGCGCCGCAAAACTGCCACAAGTTGCTTCACTGATTGGATCGGCTGATCCGCGAGCTCGACGATAATATCCCCGCGCCGCAAGCCGCCAAACCGCCGCCCCCCGAACCAATTGGCCGGGCTGTCTTTCCTGACGCCCAGTATGACCACGCCAAAGGCATATTCATCCAGCGACATCTCCTCTGCCAATGCGGGCGACAGATTGGCGATCCGGGCGCCGGCCAACGGGTTGTGGCCTGACAAATCGGTCTCGTTTCGCGGCGGATCCTCAGGCGCTTCCTGCAAAGGTACGGACACAATGAAGGACCGCCCGCCGCGAATGACCATAAGAGGAACCGAGCCGCCGATCGGTTTGGTGGAAAAGCGATAGCCGAACGCCTGGGGATCAGCGACCGGCTTGCCATTCACCTGAACGATGACGTCGCCGACACGCAAGCCGGCTCTGGCCGCGGGACCGACTTTTCGAACCTGCTTCACCAGCGCCCCGGCCGGCCGGTCCAAACCCAGCGACTCAGCGATCGCTGCATCGATGCTCTGCAGTCTGGCGCCAAACCAGGGGCGTCTCACACGATCGCCGCGAAGTGCGGATTGCACCACCTGACGCACCATGTTGGAGGGAATCGCGAAGCCGATACCAAGCGACCCGCCGGTGCGTGAATAGATCGCCGTATTCACGCCCACCAGCTTGCCGGCCATATTCACCAGCGCACCGCCGGAGTTGCCGGGATTGATCGCCGCATCGGTTTGAATGAAAAACTGATAGTCGGAAACACCTACCCGGGTGCGCGCCAGGGCCGAGACGATGCCACTGGTCACGGTCTGGCCGACCCCGAACGGATTGCCGATCGCCAGCACGATGTCGCCGACCTGCAAGCCATCCGAATCTTCGAAATTCAGATAAGGAAAAATCACACCGGGCGCATGTAATTTGAGGATCGCAAGATCCGTACGCTCATCCTTCAGGATGACGCTGGCGGGAAATTCACGCTTGTCAGCCAGGGCAATTTTGATGTCGGCTTTGCCACGCCCCTTGATGACATGGTAATTGGTGACGACGACGCCATCGGCACTGACAATCACGCCGGAGCCCAGCGAATTCTCAATGCGCTCGCGGGGCCTGCCGAACTCACGTCCAAAAAATTGCCTGAAAAATGGATCGTCAAAAAATGGCGAACTCCGCTGCTGTACTTTTCTTCGCACATAGACATTGACCACGGCCGGAGCCGCGCGCTTGACCACCGGAGCATAGGAGAGATGCAGCTCGGAATCGCTCACCGGCGCCCGGCGCTGCTGCGCGCCGGCTTCCCCCGCGAGGCCCGTGATCACAAGAACAAGCGCCGCACCACAGGCCAAATAATATCTCATCCCGGTAAGCTGCAACTTAATGCTCCTCATCTGGCAAAGCCGTTAACACCCTCAACTCTGCACAAAAAAGGGCGGCTCGTGCGCCGCCCCCTCGAATATATCTGTGGGCCCGAAGGTTCACGCAGCGGCCTCATCGCGATCCTGTGTCGGACCGGAGTCTTTTCCGCGCGCTTCGCGATCGCGATCGACCAGTTCAATGACCGCCATGGGAGCGTTATCGCCATAGCGATAGCCGGCCCTGAGAACGCGCGTATAACCGCCCGAGCGTTCCTTGTAGCGCGGGCCAAGAACGTCAAACAACTTCTTGACCATGGCCTCGTCGCGGATGCGGGAAACCGCAATGCGGCGCGAATGTAAGTGTCCCCGCTTGGCCAGCGTGATCAAACGATCGGTAACGCGGCGCAGCTCCTTGGCTTTGGGCAGCGTCGTGATCACTTGCTCATGCTTGATCAGGGCCGCCGCCATATTGGCGAATAACGCCCGGCGATGGCTTGCGGTTCTGTTTAACTTGCGACCGGCCAGGCGATGACGCATGACACTTTTCTCCTGCGCTGACGCTCAGTTGCGCGCTTGGCGGCTTAATAATGATCCTCGAAACGCTTTGCCAGTTCGTCGATATTCTCAGGCGGCCATTTCGGCACTTCCATGGAGAGATGCAGCCCCATGCCAGCGAGCACTTCCTTGATTTCGTTTAACGATTTGCGCCCAAAATTCGGTGTGCGGAGCATTTCCGCTTCCGACTTCTGGATCAAATCGCCAATATAAATGATATTGTCGTTCTTCAGGCAGTTGGCGGAGCGGACGGAAAGTTCCAGTTCGTCCACCTTCTTGAGCAGCGCCGAGCTGAATTCGAGCTCCGGCTGGAGCTCTTCCACAACCTCTTTGCGTGGCTCCTCGAAATTGACAAAGATGGCAAGCTGGTCCTGGAGAATACGTGCGGCAAGGGCCACCGCATCATCAGGGCTGATCGAGCCATCGGTCTCGACCTCCATCGTGAGCTTGTCGTAATCGAGAATCTGACCCTCGCGGGTATTCTCGACGCGGTAGGACACTTTTCGCACCGGGGAGAACAGACTATCGACCGGCACCAGGCCAATCGGCGCATCGTCGGGCCGGTTGCGGTCGGACGGCACATAACCTTTGCCTGTATCGGTGGTGAATTCCATACGGATAGACGCGCCCTTATCGAGGGTGCATATCACAAGCTCCGGATTGAGGATATCGATCTCGGACGTCGCTTCAATATCGGCAGCTGTAGCGACGCCAGGGCCTTCCTTTTTCAGCACCAGACGCTTGACGCCTTCGGAATGCTGGCGCAGTGCGATTTCCTTGATGTTCAGAACGATGTTCGTCACATCCTCGCGCACACCGGAGATTGAAGAAAATTCGTGCAGTACACCATCGATATGCACCGACGTGATAGCCGCACCCTGCAATGAGGACAGCAGCACCCGGCGCAACGCATTGCCGAGCGTCAGACCAAAGCCGCGTTCCAGCGGTTCGGCAACGACGATCGCAGTTCGCTCCGCATCACGCCCCGCTTTAATGTTCAGCTTGGTGGGCTTGATCATATCTTGCCAATTTTTCTGAAGCACCTATGCACCCTTTTTATTGTGTCCGCTCGCGTGTCTTGAAAAACAACGACCCGGTAGCGAATATCCATTGATCGGCCGCGGCCCCAGGGCCACGGAATTAAAAAATACGCTAGACGCGGCGCCGCTTGCGCGGACGGCAGCCATTGTGCGCAATGGGTGTCACATCGCGAATGGAGGTGATCGTGAAGCCCGCTGCCTGAAGTGCACGCAGCGCCGACTCCCGCCCGGAACCGGGACCGCGAACTTCGACTTCGAGATTCTTCATGCCATGTTCCATGGCCTTCTTGCCGGCATCCTCCGCCGCCAATTGCGCCGCATAGGGGGTGGATTTACGCGAACCCTTGAACCCCTGAGCGCCCGCTGACGACCAGGAGATCGTATTGCCCTGGGCGTCGGTAATGGTAATCATCGTATTGTTGAACGTCGCGCTGACATGCGCGACGCCGGAGGAAATGTTCTTCTTCTCGCGGCGTTTTACCCGGGTTGTATTTTTCGCCATTCCTTGTGTCTCTCACTTGCAATCCCGGCCTGCGGCATTTGCGATCGCCAACCGGAAAGATATTTACGCAACTATCTGTTCATTCCTGCAACCGGTTTGGCCTTGCCCTTCCGGGTCCGGGCATTTGTATGTGTGCGCTGCCCCCTGACCGGGAGACCGCGGCGATGCCTCAGGCCGCGATAACAGCCCAAATCCATCAGCCGTTTGATGTTCATCGCCACGTCGCGGCGCAAATCGCCCTCGACCATATAGTCACGGTCTATCATCTCGCGAATCTGCATCACTTCCTGGTCGGAAAGCTCATTGACCCTGCGTTCGCCCGGTATCGACGCGCTCTCACAAATTTTCTTTGCGTGAGAGCGGCCAATTCCAAATATATAGGTCAGCGCGATCACGACACGCTTGTTGGTCGGTATGTTTACACCTGCAATTCGAGCCAACTTCGTTTCTCCCGTAAAACGCTGCGCGTGACGGCTGTAAGCTGTTGAAACAAAACATTTAATAGGATAACACAGCAAATCTCGTTTCCGGACGCCTTTCCGCTTCCGGGACCGATCGGTTCTCCCAGCACATGAAGACCGGTTTCTAGCGGATTTCTGCCGATTTCGTCAAGCCATCAAAATCGCAATATGAACCGTCCCCTGTCTGTTCCTTACAGCCTAATACCAGTGCTCATTGATAGGGACCCATTTCATGGATCATAGCGGCCCATCGGGTAGGCGCGGTGCGCAGCGCGATACTTGCGTATCGGGCAAGCGGCGCAACGCAGCCGCCCCTACCTCTCTTTGGGGGCCGCTATGATCCACCCGAAGGGCCGGACGATTTTTCCCGCCAGCTGCGTTGCGCGCCGCTTATGGTACACGTACCACCGCCCGGCACGCGCCTTGCTGGCGGAAAAAATCGCTCCGGTGAAATAGGTCCCTATCAATGAGCACTGGTATTACGCCTATTGCGTAAGCACCGCCAGCACCAACAGAGCCACGATATTCTTGATCTTTATCCTCCGCTTGATGGCCTGACCGGCCGTATCCGTATATTG
>JADFHH010000068.1 GCA_022567275.1 Pseudomonadota bacterium
ATGTCATGCTTGGCTTGTCCTCCCATTTGCCTGTGTGGCTTGTTATCGCCGTCGTAAGCCGGGATTTTCTTATTATCGGCGCCATGCTCCTGTCCTGGGTCCTGGGGCGTCCGGTTCCGGTGCGCCCGCTGCTCGTCTCCAAGGCCAACACCGTCGCGCAGATCGTATTGGCGTTAATGGTGCTGGGCGAGCTAGGCTTTGTGCTGGGCCTGGAGCGCATCATCGGCGTGAGTGTCTTGGTCACGGGGGGATTGACCGTTGTTTCCGCAGGCGCCTATCTGGTGAATTGGCTGGCCTTTATGGCGACTTATGAAGACCAGCAGCGACAACCGCGCGCATCGCGCAGTCCCCGGCCCAAACAATCGGTCCAACGGCCCAAGGAACCCGCAACCGGCATATGAGCGCCAACAAGCAAACATTGTTCTGGATCGGGGCGATGGCCGTGCTGTTGCTCGTTGTCGCGCTTCTGCGCGAAATCCTGTTGCCCTTCGTGTTCGGCGCGGCGATCGCCTATTTTCTCGATCCGCTGGCCGACCGTCTGGAAAAACTGGGTCTTTCACGGCTGTGGGCGACGATCGTTATCGTCTCGATATTCGCGCTGTTCGTTGCCCTTGGCCTGATTTTCCTGCTGCCAATGCTGGTCGAGCAGTTGATCGATCTTGTCTCGCGGCTGCCGGGTTATTTTCAACACTTGCGCGATCTGGCCGTCAGCTCTCTGGAACGCTGGTTCGGAGACCGCTGGAGCGGCGCCAATCCCGGACTTGACGCTACTCTCAAGGAGCTTGCCGGCAAGGCGACGGGTTGGGCCGGTCAGCTGCTCGGTTCCGTCTGGAGCGGCGGTTTGGCGGTGGTGAATTTTCTCGCCCTGATCGTCATTACGCCGGTGGTGACATTTTATCTGCTGCTCGATTGGGACCGGATGATGCAGCACATCTCGGACTGGCTGCCGCGCGATCATGCCGCGACCATCCGTAAAATCGCCTGTGAAATCGATGAGGTTATCTCCGGCTTCGTCCGCGGACAGATTACCGTGCTGGCTATTCTCGGGGTCTTCTATGTCGTGGGGCTGACGCTGATCGGGCTGAAGTACGGCCTGCTGATTGGCCTGGGCGCCGGTATCATCAGCTTTATCCCCTTTGTCGGCCCGGTCGTGGGATTTGTGGTTGGCGGCGCTGTCGCCTTCGTCCAGTTCTGGCCGCAATGGCCGCTGCTGGCGGCAGTGCTGTCGGTGTTTCTCATCGGCCAGATTATCGAGGGCAATGTGCTCTCGCCAATGATTATCGGCGACCGCGTCCGCCTGCATCCGGTCTGGCTGATATTCGCCTTGTTTGTGTTCGGCTATTTGTTCGGCTTTGTCGGCATGTTGCTGGCGGTTCCCGCCGCTGCGGCGATTGGTGTGCTGGTCAGGTTTGGCTTGGCTATCTATCTGCAAAGTTCCTTGTATCGCGGCGGGACGAAAGCCGGTTCGAAAAAGCGCTAATAACCGGTAATTGCGATGAGTGATCAGCTGGTCTTCGATCTGCCGCACAGGCCCGCGCTGGGAGCGGGTGATTTTCTGGTGAGTGCATGCAACAAGGCGGCCGTCGCTCTGGTTGACGCATGGCCCGAATGGCCGCAGCGCGTGCAGTTGATCGAGGGGCCGAGCGGGTGTGGCAAAAGCCATCTCGCCAATGTCTGGCGCCACAAGTCCGGTGCGGACATGGTCGCGGCCGCTACGCTTCACAGCACCCATATTGCAGAGCTTCCGCCTCAGAGCGGCGTCATTCTTGAAGACCTTGACCGCTGCCGGTTCAACGATAAATCGCTGTTCCATCTGTTGAACCTCACCAGGGAGCGCGGTATTTCGCTATTGTTGACCGCGCGCGTGCCGCCGGCGCGGTGGGGTATTAAATTGCCTGATCTGATTTCACGTTTGCGGGCGGTGCCGGTGGCCGTGATCGGTCCGCCAGACAATGCGCTGTTGCGAGCGGTTCTGTTAAAGCATTTCGCCGACCGGCAGTTGAATGTTGAGCCGCTAGCGATCGCATTCCTCGCCAAACATATGCTACGTTCGATGGAGACGGCGTATAGGCTGGTTGCGGAAATCGATAGTGCGGCGCTAACCGGGGGAAAGAAAATTTCCCGGCATTTTTGCATTGAGTTTCTAAAGCGATACCAGAGCGATGAGTCCCAATCCTGAGGGCGCCAAATGAGCGTGACACATATTCACTTTGAAAGCCGTGAACAGGGTGAGAACCTCGCGCACAAGCCGGAGCGGTTTTTTAATCGCGAGATTTCCTGGCTGCAGTTCAACTCCCGCGTATTGGCTGAAGCGGGCAACAAAACTTATCCGCTTCTGGAACGCGTGCGCTTTCTCTCCATTTCGGCAACCAATCTCGACGAGTTTTATATGGTGCGCGTCGCCGGTTTGCGCGGGCAGGTGCTGGCCGGTGTCGAGACCCCCAGCCAGGATGGGCTGACCCCGGGCGAGCAGCTCGAGCGGATTGGCGCCTATGTGGACGAATTGTCAGCCCAGAGCCAGGAGCTTTGGGTCGAATTGAGGAACGAACTGGCCGCGGCCGGAATAGAAGTCGTTGAAACGCAGGATTTGACCGCCACGGAGCGTGATTGGCTGGAACACTGGTTCATGAACCAGATTTTCCCGGTACTGACGCCGATTGCCATCGACCCGGCGCATCCGTTTCCTTTCATCCCCACACAGGGTCTGACACTTGGACTGGAGCTGAGCCACAAGGGTCAGGATGAATCCATATATGCGCTGATTCCAATCCCCGCTCAGCTCGACCGTTTCATTCGGCTGCCCGAAGGTCCCATCATCAGGTTTGTTCGCCTTGAATCCGTGGTTGCCCTGTACGTGAAGCATCTGTTTCCGGAATGCCGGGTGCGCGGGCAGGGCGCCTTCCGGGTGCTGCGCGACAGCGATATTGAAATCCAGGAGGAAGCGGAGGATTTGGTACGCTCATTTGAGTCCGCGCTCAAGCGCCGGCGGCGAGGGTCGGTCATCTGGCTCGAGATCGAATCATCCATGCCGGCGCGCCTGCAACGCTTCGTCATGAACCAGCTGGAAGTCACCGCGCGCGAAATATTCGTGCAGAAAGGCCTGATCGGTGTCGCCGATACGGCCCAGCTTATTGTCGCCGATCGTCCGGAGTTGAGCTTTGAGCCCTTCAACATTCGCTTCCCCGAGCGCATCCGCGAGCATGCCGGCGATTGTTTCGCCGCCATTCGGCAAAAAGACCTTATCGTTCATCACCCTTATGAATCATTCGATGCGGTGCTTCAGTTTCTCAGGCAGGCCGCCGCCGATCCCGATGTTGTCGCCATCCGCTGGACGCTGTACCGCACCAGCAAGGCTTCGCCGATCATTCAGGCTCTGAAAGAGGCGGCCGAAGCGGGCAAATCCGTCACCGCGGTTGTCGAGCTGAAGGCCCGCTTCGATGAGGAAGCCAATATCAAATGGGCCCGCGATCTCGAAAGCGCCGGTGTCCACGTCGTCTACGGATTCCTTGAGTACAAGACCCATGCGAAAATGAGCCAGATCGTGCGCCGCGAGGGCGGCGATCTCGCCACCTATTGCCATATCGCAACCGGCAATTATCACACGGTGACGGCCAGGATATACACCGATCTGTCCTATTTCACGGTCGATTCCGCGATCGGGCGTGACGTGACGCACCTGTTCAACTTCGTGACCGGCTATGCGGAGCCGACGGAGCTGCAAACCATGGCCGCCTCGCCGCACGGCCTGCGCCCGCGCATTCTCGATCACATCCGCGAGGAGATGTATCACGCCAAGGCGGGGCGTCCGGCCACCATCTGGATGAAAATGAATGCGCTGGTTGATTGCCAGGTGATCGATGCGCTGTATGAAGCCAGCGGCGCCGGGGTCGAGATTGATCTGGTGGTGAGGGGCATATGCTGTTTGCGTCCGGGCTTGCCCGGCCTGTCTGAACGCATCCGGGTCAAAAGCATCATCGGCAGGTTTCTGGAACACTCCCGCATCTACTGTTTCGGCGCCGGGCACGGGCTGCCGCACGTTGACGCCATTGTCTATATCTCTTCCGCCGATATGATGCCGCGCAATCTGGACCGGCGGGTCGAGGCTATGACGCCACTCAGCAACAAGACCGTGCATGAGCAGGTTCTGGATCAGATCATGGTCGCGAACCTGAAGGACAATGTGCAAAGCTGGAGGAACCTGCCGGATGGCGGCTGGGAGCGCATCAGCCCGGGTGAAAATGAACTCTCCTTCAGCGCGCAGAAATATTTCATGACGAACCCAAGCCTTTCCGGCAGGGGCGAATCGCTGAAAGATAAGCTGCCGCCGCGATTTGCGCGGTAGCGACATGAGAGTTTAGCATCAGGTGAAGCGTTCAAACGGCCAGAGCCGGCCAACGCTCAAGCCGGTCGCGGTGATGGATATTGGCTCCAATTCGGTGCGCCTGGTGGTCTATGAGAGCGCCAGCCGCAATCCTGTCCCGCTGTTCAACGAAAAGGTCCTGTGCGGGTTGGGGCGCTCGGTAGCGAGCACGGGCCGCCTTGACGAGAAAAGCGTGAACCGGGCGCTACGCGCCTTGCGCCGCTTTCGCGCCATCGCCGATCAACTGAACGTTGTGCGTATTGACGTGATCGCGACCGCGGCTGCGCGCGAAGCGGAGAATGGTCCGGAATTCATCGCCCGCGCCAGGCAAATTCTGAAAAACGATATCGCCGTGATTTCGGGCAAGGAAGAGGCGCATCTGGCGGCGGCCGGAGTGATTTCGGGGTTTCCCGATGCCGCGGGTATGGCGGGCGATCTCGGTGGCGGCTCCCTGGAACTTATCGGCATTGACAAGAACAAGGCCGCGACCGGCGGCGTCACGCTGCCGCTTGGCGGGTTGCGGCTTATCGATCTCTCCGGCGGCAGTCTCAAAAAGGCGCGCAAGATCGTCAATGACGAACTCGATAAGGTGGGGGGGCTGGAGCAGGGTAAGGGGCGCCCCTTTTACGCCGTTGGCGGAGCATGGCGTGCATTTGCACGTCTGCACATGACCCAAACCGACTATCCGCTGAGCGTCATGCAAGGGTATAAAATAGCGGTTGAAGACGCCGTTACATTCGCCCGCGTGGTGGATCATCTCTCGCCCGAATCGCTTAAACACATCCAGGCCTTGTCCCGGGCGCGGCGCGAAACTCTTCCCTATGGCGCGCTGGTTCTGGAGTGCTTGCTCAAGCGTATTCACCCTTCAGAGTTTATTGTGTCGGCCTTCGGCGTGCGCGAGGGGCTGCTTTATTCAATGCTTTCCCGACAAGAGCGCAAGCGCGACCCCTTGCTGATGGCATGCGATGAACTGGCCAGGTTGCGTGCCCGTTCGCCGGATCATGCCAGGGAGCTTTGCGCGTGGACCGATAGCCTGTTTGCGCTTCCCGGTACGAGTGAAACGCCAGAACAAAAGCGGCTTCGCCATGCGGCTTGTCTGCTGTCCGACATTGGCTGGCGCACCCACCCCGACTATCGCAGCGCGCAGAGCCTCTCCATGATCGCTCAGGCGAATTTCGCCGGACTGGACCACCCTGGCCGGGCATTTCTGGCGCTGTCCGTATTTTACCGGAATCAGGGCCTCATTTCCCGCAAGAAATCTCCCAGAATTCGTCAGTTGATTGACCAGGATACGCTATCGCGCGCACGCATTATCGCTGCCGCGATCCGCACCGCGCATGTGATTTCAGCAGCCATGCCCGGCATCATCCCCAGGACGCATATGAGCTACGATGACGGCAGGCTGGTCCTGAGTTTGCCGGACGATGTCGCGGTGCTGGAGGGTGAGCGGCTGGATGGCAGATTTGGCGTGCTGGCCAAGGAATTGGGGCTTAAGCCCGAGATAATTATCGGCGGCAGGCAAAGCGTTTCAGCCATCGCATAGGAGCATTGATGACACTCAGCCGTGGGATGTCTTGCGGGCGGGCATGTCCTGATGTTTGCCCGTGTCAGCGGTTTCCTTGCCGCTGCCGCGGGGCAATTCCTGCCACTCGAACGTAACCACTTGCCCGTTTTCAACCGCGAGTCCCAGACCTCCCTGGCACAAAGACATGGCATCCGCGCCGAACAGATCGCGCCGCCATCCTTTCAGGGAAGGCAGCGCCGCCCTCTCGCCGCGCGCGATTTTCTCCAGCTCGTTCGCGGTCGCGATAAGCTTGGGTGCGACGCCATGGCGTCCGGCCGCCGCCTTGAGCAGAACACGCAACAAATCAAGTAACGCAAGTTCGCTTGCGCTCAGGGGCTCGCCTCTTTTGAGCGCGGGGAGGGTTTTGGGGTCGCGTTTCAGCCCCTGCTTGACCGCTTCGACGACGCTTTTGCCTTTGGCCGAGCGGGAAAATCCCTGATGCACCGAGCGTAGTCCCGCCAGCTCGGATTCGCTCGTTGGCGCATGCGTGGCGATGTCGTAGATCGCCTCGTCTTTCAACACCCTGCGCCGGGGCACATTCTGGGCTTGCGCCTGCTTCTCCCGCCACGCCGCGAGCGCCATCATCACGCCCAGCGCTTTTTTCGTACGCACCCTCATTTTAAGCCTTTTCCAGGCCTTCTCCGGATGGCTTTCATAAGTGGCCGGATCGGTCAGGACCGCCATTTCCTCGTCCAGCCATCGGCTACGGCCGTTCTCATGCAACTGATCTCTCAGCATCGGGAACAGATCACGCAAATTCGTGACATCGCCAATCGCATAGCTGAGTTGTTTGTCTGTCAGCGGGCGGCGGCTCCAGTCGGTATATCTTGACGATTTGTCTATTTCGCGTTTCAGCAGCTTCTTCACCAGCATGCCGTAGCTGACCGACTCGCCAAAACCGCACACCATGGCGGCGATCTGGGTGTCGAACACCGGCTCCGGGATAACACCCGCCAAATGATGGACAATCTCGATGTCCTGCCGCGCGGCATGAAACACCTTGATTACTTTTTCATTGGCCATGAGGCCGAAAAAGGCGCCAAGGTCCAGCCCTTCGGCATGGGTATCGACAATAATTTCGTCATTGCCCGCGGCCATCTGGATCAGGCACAGATCCGGCCAGAATGTCGTTTCGCGCATGAACTCGGTGTCGATGGCGACAAAATCCGCCTTCGCGAGGCTGGCGCACGCTTCCGCCAGTTCGACTGTGTCAGTGATTACGCGCATGGGCAGCGGGTATAGCGCAGACAGCCGCGATTGTCGCGCAATCAATGTATCATTGCAAATATCCAGTAAATTTTAACCCGAATCGGGCAGATATGACATTCTGGCTCTTTGCATTCAAATTTATCAAACATTTACACAATGGCTGAAGAATGGAGCCTGCCAGGATGGGACATATGACGACTTCATCACAAAGACAGACGGACAAGTGGGCAGACAGGCGGGTATCCAGGCGCCGCCGGGTCTTCCTGCAGGCCGACGTTTGCACGCTGGATGGCATGCAAATTGGCCATTGTTCCATCCAGGATACCAGCCGCACCGGTTGCAAGATCATATCCGATGAAATCGATCTAATTCCTGATGAGTTGGTGTTGAGCATTCGCGGGCTTGACGAAACTTTCGTAGGCCGCGTGATGTGGCGTGAAGCGGACATGGCCGGCATCGAATTTCTCAACGACGTACAGGACTAATACGCAATAACGCGCATTGCGCGATGCTTTCTCTACGCAGCTTGACAAAAGTGGACCTCCATGCGCTGTTCGCGCGCGGCCAGTCAGTCGCGTTCTCAAGCAGTTTCTGGCCTTGCACTACCA
>JADFHH010000069.1 GCA_022567275.1 Pseudomonadota bacterium
CGACAAATCGGGCCGGTCGGCCTCTTCGGCGTCGATATTCAGTCCGGCGCGTGCCGATTTCGCCTTGCGGGCGAGCGCGAGAACCGCCGGGACCAGCTCATCCAGCACGCGCCGGCGCTGGGCGAATTCATAGCGCGGATGCAGGGCCGAGAGTTTGATCGAGATGCCCGGATTGGCGCGAATGTCATCCGTGGAGGCCGCGCCCGCAATGGCCTCAATCGCCTCCCCATAAGCCTGGGTGTACTGCGCGGCGTGGAACGCGGTACGGGCCGCCTCGCCAAGCATGTCATAGGAATATGTGAACCCTTGCGCCTCGGCTCTGTTCGCGTGCGACATGGCCTCGCCGATGTTTCGCCCGAGAACGAACTGGCGGCCGAGTTCTTTCATGGCGCGGGAGACGGCGGCCCGGATCACCGGCTCGCCGAGCTGCCTGAGCGCGCTGTGCAGGACGCCGGCAATGGAGTCGTCATCGTCTTCCAGCACCTTGCCGGTCAACAGCAACGCCCATGTCGAGGCATTGACGAACGGGGAACTTGAGTGGCCGAGATGCCTGGCCCAGTCCGACGGCGCGATCTTGTCCTCGATCAGCGCATCGATGGTCGGCGCATCGGGCACCCGCAACAGCGCCTCGGCGAGACACATGAGGGCGACGCCCTCGCGCGTTGTCAGTCCGTACTCTTCCAGAAAGCTCTCCATCAGGCGCGGTTTAGACTCCGCCCGGATGGCCGTGACCAGATCGCTCGCGTGGCCGGCAATCGCGCGCCGGTCATCCTCGCTCAGGCCGGCCAGCTTGATCAGCCCGTGCAGCGCTTCGCCTTCGCCGGCAAGCGTGCGGGCGCGCATTTCGGCGCGCAGTTCGTGAAGAGATTTGTCGCTGCGACTCACGGGCGCAAACAATACTTGCTATGAGGGCATGCGGCCAAATAATAGTCTGTTATCGCGCGACGGAATTGACTGCCAGTGCGTTGGTACCAGGGAGAAACACGATGCAGCGAATGGGGGCGGCAGTCCTGATCTGCGCAATTGCTCTCTGCGTGACGGCTGTGCCCTTTGCGGACGGCTCCTTGCGGGCGCTAGCAGCGGCGGAAACGGCAAAGAAACCTGTAAACAAGAAGGCCGAGCGCGACAGGATGCTGTGCCGGGCGCTTCAGGCGTGCCGCGACGGTTTCAAAGCATGCAAGGGCAAGATCGAATATCCCGATCAATCGGAAGCCTGGAGTATCGCCAAGGAAGAATGCGGCGCGCACTACAAGGCTTGCGTTGAAAAGGATTTTCGGGGGGGTGAGTGGTTTTTCACACGCTGGTTCTATTTCAGGAAATTGAAGTGCGAATAGGGCTAATACCAAGGGTCGTTGGGTCTGACCGATCCGCATATCCTTCGAGACGGCGCTGACGCGCCTCCTCAGGATGAGGTTTTATGACAGGAAAACAGATACATACCTCATGCTGAGGAGCGCCCGTGAGGGCGCGTCTCGAAGCATCGGCCATGAGTCGGTCTCAACGACCCTTGGTATAAGTAAGCTGACACGGAAATTCCACGGTAATTCTGATAACCTGAGGCGATGGAAGAAATAAACGAAGATAACAATAAACCGGTTTTAATTTATGATGGCGATTGCGGGTTTTGCGCCTACTGGGCGCATTATTGGAACAAGCTGACCGGAGACAGCGTGTCTTACGTGCCTTATCAGGCCGTTGCTCACCTTTTTCCCAATATTTCCGTAGCGGAATTCCAGCAGGCGATTCGATATATTTCTCCCGATGGAAAAATTTCAAGTGCAGCTCAGGCCAGCTTTCTGACGTTGAGTCATGCACCTGGTAAGGCCGGTTGGCTGAAACTTTATCGAAAAATTCCGCCATTCGCGGCTGTTTCCGAATGGTCCTATGGCTTTATTGCCAAACGCCGCCCGTTGTTTCACCGGGCCAGCCTGCTTTTGTGGGGGCGCGATTATGAACCCCCGCGCTATGAACTGATTTCCTGGCTGTTCTTACGTCTTTTCGGTCTGATTTTTCTGGCGGCGTTTGTCTCATTCGCGGTGCAGTCCATGGCATTGATCGGCAGTCATGGCGTTTTGCCGCTGTCCGAATATATCGTTTCTCTCCAAAGTCAGCTTGGCGACGCGCGTTATTGGCGTGTTCCGATGGTGTTCTGGCTTAACTCAAGTGATTTAGCAATACATCTTGTAAGCTGGGGCGGAGCAGCGTTTTCATTATTGCTTGTTGCCGGTGTCTTACCCAGACTAAGCCTGGTTATTATTTATATATTTTATCTCTCACTCTTATATGCCGGGCAGAATTTCATGACTTTCCAATGGGACCTGTTGCTGCTTGAGGCCGGGTTCCTTGCGCTTATTTTAATGCTGGCGGTTAAACCGGGCATTTGGCTGTTGCGATGGTTGACGTTCCGTTTCATGCTGGCGTCGGGACTGGTCAAGATAATGAGCGGTGAACCGAGCTGGCTCGATCTGTCCGCCCTGAATTATTATTTCGAGACACAACCCTTGCCCGCGCCACTGGCCTGGTACGCGCATACCCTGCCATCGGAGATACTGGCTTTCGGCACGGGCGCGACATTGTTCATTGAGCTGATCATTGTGTTCCTTGTTTTCTTTCCAAGAAACTTACGTTTTATTGCAGCATACAGTTTTATTTTGCTGCAAGTCGTGATTGGATTGACGGGTAATTACAATTTTTTCAATCTTCTCACGATTGTATTATGCCTGAGCTTGTTCGATGATGCCGCGATCCGGAAAGCGATGCCACAAGGGGCGGTCGATTGGCTCCATCGGCACGGTAAAAAAGCACAGCCGCGAAAAATTGTCATTTATTGTGTCGCCATTGTTGCGCTGTGGAGCGTGCTGGCCAGTATTGTGCAGTTCCATAACAGGTTCTTGCGCAACTCAAAATTGCCCGCCGTTATTCAATCGATCAATAATTCACTCGCACCCTTGCGTCTGGTCGGAACCTATGGCCCGTTTTCAATCATGACCAAAACGCGGCGTGAGATCATTATCGAGGGTTCCAATGACGGGACCAGCTGGCAAGAATATACTTTCAGGCATAAGCCGGGCGATGTTAAAAAAGGCGCCTATTGGATCATCCCGCACCAGCCGCGTATCGATTGGCAGCTGTGGTTCGCGGCCCTGGGCAATTCACAGCAAAACCCCTGGTTTGTGAAGTTTTTAGTGAGGGTTCTTCAAGGCCGGCGCGAGGTCACGGCCGTGTTTGAAAATAACCCGTTTCCTGAAAAGCCGCCCCGACATCTGCGCGCCCTGCTTTACCGCTATCGCTTTGCCAGCCCTGAAAAGAGGGCAACGGAAAATGTGTATTGGACACGCGATTTAATTCGCACCTATTTTCCGGTCGCGCATCTCAAATCATCCGCTGCGGGAAGAAATTAAACCGGGGAATCCCCGGACGGCTCTGACCTGCTCGCCGGCAACGGCACGAGAAGTAACCCTCAATCCCCATCCATCCTGAGCGCGGCGATAAACGCCTCCTGGGGAATATCCGCAAGGCGTCAATGAGATGGACCCGTTCCGCCAAGAGGCAGGGAGCGTTCCTCGCCGCTTGCAGGATCGACATAGACGATCCGGCCACCGTCGGCGCCGGCGAGCTGTTCGTTCGCATTCAGAAGCTCGATGCCGAACACCGTCCCATCGGGCGCAATATCGATGATCAGGTCCTCGGCAACCTTTAGCGTTTCGACCTCGCCCGTTTTTTCGCGCAGCCGAAGATAGGCGATGTTGCGGCGTGGATCGTGGGTCAGCTTCATCTCATTCCCGATCAGAAATATTTGACGACCACAGTGATCACCAGGATGGTCTCGTTTTCCACCACAGTGTAGACCTCAAGGCGCTTTGTGTCGAATGACTTTCCGCGCCATGTACCGCTTATGGGAAGATTGCGCCGGTAGAGCGTCCGCCCATGTTTCGCGGGAAGGCACTCGCCGCTGTCGATGGCGGCGCGCACATTCTGCTCGCTGGCCCCGCGCGTCTCCATACGCGCGCGTGCATGGGGATGAATCTCGATCCGCATGCCGGGACGTTACCGGTGCGTTGCCGCCCGGTCCACGAAAGAGATCAATCCCCATCCATCCGCAGCACGGCGATGAACGCCTGCTGGGGGATGTCGACCTTGCCGAACTGGCGCATGCGTTGGTCATTGCGGGCACCTCACTCGTCATTGCGTCCCTTTATCGGTTTTCCCGCCCCCTCGTCTTTCCGGTCCCGCTTCGTCTTTCCGGCGAAAGCCGGAATCCAGTGCAGCGAGCGCCACACCCGCCGCCGGAAAAAGTCTGGATCCCGGATCGCGCGGCGGATCGCCTCTGAGACAGACCGGCCTCACAGGCCGCCGCTTGTCCGGGGGTGGAAAGTTTTCGTGGTTGTAAATATCGGGATAAAGTAGTTCACAGTGGTGATGCTGCTAGTGCTCTGAATCACCTAAATCGCCGGGTATAGATTTTTCAGTTTAACGCGGGCGTCGTGGTTGGTGAAGTGCCAGTCGGCGGCGGCACGCTGGGCATTTCGCCGGTTGAGCCAGGCGGCAACCTCGCGCTCAAGCATGAGGCGATCAGCGATGCGCCTGTCGAGGCACTGGCTGGCGAGCACGGCAAGCTCCGACTCCGCCATGTTGAGCCAGCTGCCGTGCTTGGGCGTATAGTGCCACTCAAACCGCTCGACAAGCCGCCGCGCCTCCGCTGCGGGAAAAGCTTCATAAAGCGATGCCGGTTTATGCGTGTTGAGGTTGTCCTGGACCAGGATGATTTTTTTGGCATCAGCGAAGTGGATGTCGCTCAGCTCTCGAAGGACATGGGCGTAATCGACAGCGGTGCGCCGCTCGGTGACCTTGACCTGCCGCCTGCCCTCAAGCGGCGAAAACATCATAAACAGGTTGGCGGTGCCATTGCGCCGATACTCATGGTCGTGGCGTGCCGGCCGGCCCGGTTTCATTGCAACCGGCTGGCGCGTCTCGGCGACCAATTGCTTTGAGGTCTCGTCGAGACAGACCATTGGGCGCGCCGGGTCATGCGGACGGGTGTAAACCTCCAGCACATCTTCCATCGCGGCAACAAAACCCGCGTTCGATTTGGGCGGGATCACCCAGTATTTTTTCAGGTGCGGTTTGAGATCGTTTTTTTTAGCGCCCGCCCGACGGTGTTGAAGTGCGCGCGATCGACGATTTTCATCTCGACAACCTTGTCCGCCAGAAGGCGGATCGTCCAGCGGGCGCGTCCGGCGGGCGGCTCCGAGCAGGCCAGCGCGATCAACTGGGCTTGACGCTCGCCGTCGAAAATCGGCTCAATCGGCGGGCTCTTGCGCCTCTTGCGCTGGAGCACGCTATCAAGCCCCTCGTTCACCAGCTTGGCGCGGACCCTGGCGACCATCGTAACATTGCTATCGAGTGCGTCGCAGATGCGCTCATCCGTCCAGCCCTCACCGCCGGGACTCTCATCGGCCTTGAGCAGGATGCGTGCCTTCAGAATCGCCTTCGCCGACGCCTTGCCCTTGGAAACAAGATCCCTCATTCGCTTGCGTTCCTCAACGTCGAGTTCCACCACATATTTCTTGTAAGCCATCGCCAGAAGCCTCCTTGTCAGCTATCCCAAACAAGGAGAGAATCAGTGTTCGCGCAATAAAGCAACAACTCTATTTAAGCGATGCAGACCACTAGTCGATCACGCCTCCTTTGGCTAATGGCCGGGCAACAGGGTGAGGCAAAGCGGCGCCTTTACGTTTATTTTTCCAAGGGTGGCTCTGGACCACTTCCGCTTGGGGTCAGGTTCAGCCTAAATCCCCGAGCGGCGAGAATGTCCGTTCCGCGATCCAGTAGCCGGCATACAGCTCCCCAGCCCCGCACCTCCGGTCATAGCGCATAGCGGCCAATTTCAAACCGGGACACTTCCGAAAACCCATGGCCCATTCTCATCTCACGAATTTGCGGAATTCCGGCTTGCGCTTCTCCAGAAACGCGTTGACGCCTTCCTTTGACTCATCGGTTGCGTAATACAATTTCAGCGCCTGGAGTCCCAGATTGCCGATACCGCGAATGTGATCGGTGTCGGCGTTGAAGGAGCGCTTGGCGATGGCCAGGGCGGTCGGGCTTTTTTCGACGATCTCCCGGCACCATTTGGCGACTTCCCCGTCCAGTTGATCGTCGGGCACGACGACGTTGCACAGCCCCATCTCCAGCGCTTCGCGGGCGCTATAACGGCGGCACAGATACCACATTTCGCGCGCCTTTTTCTCCCCCACCACATGGGCGAGATAGGCCGTGCCCCAGCCCGGATCGACGGAGCCGACTTTTGGGCCGACCTGGCCGAACTGCGCGCTTTCGGAGGCGATGGTGAGGTCGCATAGGACCGCAAGCACATTGCCGCCGCCGATGGCGAAGCCCTGGACGCGGGCGATGACCGGCTTGGGCACGTCGCGAATGACGCCATGCAACTCCTCGACCGGCATGCCGATGGTGCCGCGCCCGTCATACTGGCCGTCGTGGGCCGACTGGTCGCCGCCGGTGCAAAACGCTTTTTCGCCGGCGCCGGTCAAAACGATGACGCCGATCTCGTCGTTCCAGCCGGCGCGGCTGAAGGCGTCGATCAGTTCCTCGGCGGTGAGGCCGCGAAACGCATTGTATTTCTCGGGACGATTGATGGTAATCGTCGCCACGCCGTCTTTTTCGGCGTAGAGAATATCCTCGTAACTCATGGTCAAAATTCCTTTTTAGCCGTGCATGGTGAGACCGCCGGAAACGCTCAGCGTTTGTCCGGTGATGTAATTGGCGTCGTCGCTGGCCAGGAAAGCGACCGCGCCCGATATATCTTCCGGCTGGCCCAGGCGGCGCATTGGAATGGCCCGCTTCAGGGCTTCGGCGATTTTTGCCCCGGCTTCGCCTTGCGCGACCTGGGCGAACAGCGGCGTGTCGGTCGGGCCCGGGCACACGGTGTTGAGCTGAATGTTGGCGCGGGCGAGCTCGCGGGCCATGGTTTTGGTGAAGGCGATGATGCCCCCCTTGGCGGCGGAATAAACCGCCTCGCCCGACGAACCCACGCGGCCCGCGTCGGAGGCGATGTTGACGATGCGGCCCGATGCGCGTTCGAGCATGCCGGGCAGCAGCACCACGGTCATCACGCGGCCCGGCACGTCGACCTTCTTGACGACGTCGGCGATAGCCGGGAGGAGAATCTGTCCCTTCGGGCCCTCGGGGAGTCCACCGCCCAGCTTCTTCCATGTCTCGCCACCATCGTCGCTTCGATGGATTCCGCTCTTCGGGCCACCGCCCATGTAAGCCGCTACATTACGATGATGTTGCCAAGTGGCGGCGTAGACGCGATTGGCGTCTCTGGGGTCCACCACGATGTCGGTGACGCCGGTCCACTCATTATCGCCCAGCGTTCCTTCATTGTAGGGGAGCCATTTCGTATAATAAGTCCCATCAGCATCATAATACTGAACGATGACGTCCCATTTGCTGAAACTGGCCAATTTCAGCTGGCCATTGTTCCTCAATGTCCCCTCTAAACGGTCTATTGTAATCTGCCTTGCGCTGAGTAGGGAGATTTCTGTTCTCATTATCTCCCCTTTTGTTGCGGTTATATCCTCAACACTTATTGCGGCACTGTCTGTCGCTGAGAGAAAGCCCTGAGCCATCGTCATCCCGCCAAAGACTATCAGAGCTAAACTTATTCTTACAACTATTATCATCTCCACGATTGCTACTCCTGTCCCGGTAACGAGCCTG
>JADFHH010000070.1 GCA_022567275.1 Pseudomonadota bacterium
GGTTGTGCTGCTGCGTGGTTCCGCGGCAGGTTCATTCAGCACGATTTTCACGTTCGAGAAGGTCTTGGCCATGGCCTTGGCGGCGAATGAGCGCATATCATCGAAATAATAGACAACGCCAAACCCGAGTGCGGCGACCGTCAGCCACAGCATCATCTCGTGCAACAGATGTTTTGCGCCGGAACTGTAATTCATGACTCGCGACCCCCAGGAGGTGACCTCATACCTGTTAACCCGCGGTTCGCGGACCAGGCAGCATACTAACCGCGCAGGGTCAGGAAATCTCCTGAGAACTCATAAGACCGTAAACGGCTTAAAAAACTCATACCGGGCAGGCTGTCACGCAGGGCGCCCGGTTTGGCGACGAGGGCTTCGACATTGTCGATACTGATCGCTCCAACAGACACATTGCGCAGCTTGACGCGCGCCGCGAAGGACGTGCCGTTCGCGGTCTGGACCGGTACGGAATAGCGCAGCGACTCAAGCTTGACACCCGCGCGTGCGGCGTCTGAAGGGGTGAGAACGATGCTCGATGCGCCGGTGTCGATGACCATTTTGATGCTGGCGCCATTGGCGTGAACTTGCGCCATGAACTGGCCGTTTTGCTGCTTGCGAATGCGCACGCCCGGTGAGTTTTTTTCACCCGTATCGAACTGAATTGGCATTCCGGGCAGAAGTTCGCCGGCTATGCGCTGGGCGATAGGCATGAGCTGGTCGCGGTAGCTGTATCCGGCGATAAGGGCAAGTGCTATCGCGCCCCAGCTGAGGGCATCGCGCAAAGCGCCCGTGAAGCGGCCGCGATAGCTTGTGAACATGGACCCGCCGAGAAATATCAGCAGGGCGAGGGCCGCGACGATGCCTGCGATATCCGCATTATCGAATCCGGCGATGGTTCCCGCGTCATGGCGCAGCACGAGCACGGCGCCCACGGCCACCAGAAGTGCAAGGGCAATCCAGGCCATGCTAGATCGCGCCCATTCGCGTATTGCGCGCGGCACGGCGCCATGTTGCTGGAAATAAGCTGGCGGTCATGCCAGTTATTTTACGAAACTCGGGCGAAGGTGACAAATGAAAGATAAGAGATACGCGATCTTCAGCCGGCAGCGCGCTGTTGCGTTGCATGCTGGATTTCATCGTGACGGCTTCGCCATGATGAAGCCGTTGCATCTTGTTGCGCGTGGCCGGGCTGGTTTTCAACCGGTTCGTTCAGCTGCGGCATGCCCCGCAACACGCGCTCGCGCGGGATGGTCACGGTGGCCAGCGTTCCCTGACGCAATTTGCTCTTGAGATCGAATATCCCGCCATGCAGCTCGATGAGGCCTTTGACGATGGGCAGGCCGAGCCCCGTGCCGCCTTCGGCGTTCTGGTGGGCCAGAGAGCCTTGACCGAAGCTTTCGAGCACATGCGGGATTTCTTCTTCAGGAATGCCGGGGCCGGTATCATTGACGCTGAGAAACTGGCCGCCGGACTCCAGATCGCCAACAGTGAGTGCGATGGTCCCGCCGGACGGCGTAAACTTGATCGCATTGGACAACAAATTCAGGCAGATCTGGCGGATCGCGCGTTCATCGGCCCAGACCCGCGGCAGATTTTCCTGGAAGTCCTGGATGATTTTCTGGTTCTTCTTTTCCGCCCGGAGTTTCACCAGGCGGTTGCAGTCGTCGGCTATATCGGCAAGTGCGATGCTTTCCTCCTGAAGTTCGTAGCGGCCGGCTTCGATGCGGGAGAGGTCGAGGATCTCATTGATGAGATGGAGCAGGTGCTTGCCGCTTTCATTTATGTCGTTGGCGTATTCCTTGTAGGTGGGCACATGATGGGGGCCGAGCAGTTCGGATTTCATGACTTCAGAGAAACCGAGCACCGCGTTGAGCGGCGTGCGCAATTCGTGGCTCATGGTGGCGAGAAAGCGCGATTTCGAGATGTTGGCCGCTTCCGCGCGGTGGCGTGCTTCATCCGAGATGGATTTGGCTTGCTCCAGATCCGCGATCAGCAAATCTTTTTCGGCGCGGTATTCAAGCATGGTCACGACAGTTGTATTGAGACCCTTGATCAGGAAGATGAAATAGAGATGGACACCGATGGTCATCGCCGCCATGGCCCAGAAAAACGGCGTATTGAGGAGCGCGAAGCGAATGAACAGCGAAACGGTTATTGGCAGGGTGCCGGCATAAACGATCGGCATCAGGGTTGAAGCGAACATCATGCGCATGGCGATGACCACCGTCAGACAGGCCAATATGAACATATGCGTGGTCGCATTGTTGCTCCCCATACCGATGAATGCAACGCCGCCCCAGGTGGTGCCATAGAGGAATTCCGCGGCCATGAATTTGGAGCGCCATGCGGCGACGTCCACTTTGGAGCGGGGCAGCCTGGTGAAATTGCGGCAAAGCACCAGCAAAATGCCCTTCGACATGAGCACGCTGGCAAGCCACAGGACAAGTTGCAGGGCGGGCGCCCAGAATATCGATGACAAGGCAACGATCACCGCAAGCAGCGGGACGGCCAGGATTGCGCTCAGTTCGTTCTTTACGAACATGAGCAACAATTCATAGGTGAATTCGGGGTGTGATTCCCCATCGGCGGCCAACTGCTTGCGGGCGTCCTGGACGCTCCGCGCGGCCTCTTTCGCCGTGTTGGCCGCCTGAGCGGCGGGACTGAACTGCGCAGGATTTGTCGCCGTTGCCATGCTCTCAATACTGTAATTACGGCCGGGAAAGTGCCATATGTCCGGCAGTGCTGTCGCGGGGGCGGCAGACACCGGGTGTGTGACCCGAGTTTCTTGCAAAATCCCTAACGCCGCGTTTACTTTCCGGGCAAAGTGTATTTTTTTGGCGCAGTTTTCGCGCGCATCTCAGCGTCAAGGAGGAACGAGATGAAAATCATGGAATTTGACCGCGCGCCCAATCCGCGCCGGGTTCGCATTTTTCTGTTCGAAAAGGATATCGGGATTGAATATGAGCAGATCGACATCGCGCAGTTCGAGCACCAAAAGCCAGGCTTTACCGCGCTGAATCCGTTACAGCGGGTGCCGGTTCTGGTGCTGGATGACGGCAGCGCGATTAGCGAATCGCTGGCCATCTGCCGTTATTTCGAGGAACTTCAGCCCGCGCCCGCGCTGCTGGGGGCCGGAGCGATGGGCAAGGCGCGAACCGAGATGTGGCAGCGGCGGGTGGAGTTGCATTTGTTTTTCCCGGTTACGCAGACCTTCCGCCATCTGCATCCGGCCATGAAGGAGAGGGAAATCCCGCAAGTGGCGGCATGGGGCGAGCTCAACAGGCCGCGCGCCCTGGACATGCTGTCCCTGCTCGATAAAGAGCTGGCGGAGCGCCCCTATATCGCCGGAGAAGATTTTTCCATCGCCGACATCACGGCGCTGGTGGCGGTCGATTTCATGAAGCCGGCCAAGATCGAGCGGCCGGACAATTTGCCCAATCTGGATCGCTGGTATGATGAGGTTTCAGCGCGGCCGAGCGCGAGGGCTTAGGGGGGTGGAGGCGTTAATACCAGGGGCGGTTGGGTTCGATCGATATCCATCCGCCGTCTTTCCGGCGAAAGCTAAGAATCCAGTTGCTGCCGCATAATAACGCCGCAGAGGCTGTTAATTCGGTTCCTGTCACCGTAATTCACCGTAATTCCACCGTAATTCGCACACGCGGTGCGTGACGCCTGCGCCCTGAATGAGTTGCCCGATGAAGCGGTGATGGACGCCAGGGCAGAAGCGTGGCGGCCCTGGCGCGGCGTCGCGGCACGCATGCTGTGGGCCTATTACGGGATCAGGCGGGCGAAAAAAAGCGCCGCGCCGGCGTGAGCCGCCCGGCGAATTTCACACAGCCGGGGCGTCATTCCACTGCCGCCATTCATGAAACACCGCCCAGGCGGCGATGAGCACGCCAAGGGCGGCTACGTAAATCCGGATCGGCTCGAAATATGCCAGCAGCAGCTCACCCCCGAAGACAAGGAGCAGGATTTTGTTGCAGACCGGACAAGCCACGCCTACGAAACCGAGCACGCCGCCAACGCCAATGGTCTTGTTGGAACAGAACGGGCGGTGGATCGCCACATAAAAACCGCTGAGCAGCGACAGCAGGGCCAACAGACCGATCTCCCAGCCTCCCACCGGCGTCATGCGGATGAAGAAAGGGTTGTCCCATAGAACAGCGACCGTTCCGATCGCCGCGAACGCCGCGAACGCCACGGCCGCGCCGGCAAGCAACCGCCTGAAAACCGATTCCTGGAAGATGAGCTTCGCTTTCATATTGCGCGCCACGGCTTTACCCAGGGTCCGGGCTCACCGTCGGCGCAACGATGTTCGTTTCGCGCATCCGTGAAGCCGGCGTCCGCCGCGAATTCCGCCGCGTTCTCCAGGTTTTCAGAAAAGCAGCCAGTTGCAGCAGGATAACAAGCCCGACGAGCACGGCGAAGGGTATTTGCGCCCAGTTCGGGTCCGGCACTTTGCGATGGAAATCCTGGAAGTGGAGATAGAGGAAATAAGCGGTGTGAATGACGATCAGCATCCACAAGACATACGCCCCTTGTTGCAGGAACTTCCATACGGACCCGCTGAGCAGCCGTTGGCTCCAATCGTTGGAAGAGAGGGCGAGGACGGTGCCATAGAGGAGAGCGAGGATACCGATCGCGTTCGCCAGCCCAAAACCGTGCTGGAGCATGACGTAGAGACCGGTCTGAGGATGCATTTCGTAGCCGAACAGGCGGATAAGGTCCCATTCGACCCAGCCGTCGAGGATGACAACGGTGTGAACGGCCCCGAGCAGGACACCGTATATTCCTATCTCCCGCCGCCAGGGGATAGCGGGCCGGAACGTCTTCCACAGGCGGGCCAGCGGGCCAATGGACAAAGAGAGCGCGACCATGACCAGACTCATATCGCCGAGCGCCCGGTTCCACCGGTGCATCTGCGACCATTCGGCCCGGGATTCCATGAAGACATAGGCGCCCAAGCCAGCGGCGAGCAAAACCGCCAGGTGGCGCGCTTTCCATCCGGGATTCAGCCAGCCGGGGAATTGGAGTTTAAATCCTGTCATATTATTCACGGTTCCACGCAGCCGCTAAAACAAGAATCATTCGCAACAGTCCCTCGATCACGCCGATCAGACAAAAAAAATTGGCGATAATATGATTGCAATCCAGCCCATTCGCCGGGGCAGCCTGAAGTCAAGAGTAGATATACGGGTCTCTTTTCTCAATTATCCGTTACCAGGCGAGAAGCGGACATTCTTTTCGCTGAGCCTGCCACGCGAAATCTTGCGCCATTCACGGTTCATGGCCTAGTATGCGCGCGTTAGCGGCATGGCGGCTCTAATCCGTTCCAATGCCAGGGCCATACAAGCGTTAAGAGGACGCCCGATGCTCAATGCAGCGACCGCATCGCCCGAGGCCTCGCCGGCGCTCGTCCTGAACGCAGATTACCGGCCGCTCAGCTATTTTCCGCTGTCATTGTGGAACTGGCGCGATAGTGTCAAGGCGGTGTTTCTCGACCGGGTCAATATCGTCTCGGAATATGACCGCGTCGTGCATTCGCCCTCATTCGAGATGCAGCTCCCTAGCGTGGTGGCGCTCAAATCCTATGTCAAGCCGGCGCTCTATCCCGCCTTCACCAGATTCAATCTGTTTCTGCGCGACCATTTCATCTGCCAGTATTGCGGCGACGCGGACGAGCTGACATTCGACCATCTCGTCCCGCGTTCCCATGGCGGCATGACGCGCTGGGACAATGTGGTGGCGGCCTGCGCAAGGTGTAATCTCAAAAAGGGCGGCAAGTTGCCGCGCGAGTCCAGAATGTGGCCCTCGCAAATGCCCTATCGCCCGACCGTGCACGAGCTGCACCGCAACGGCCGCGCCTTCCCGCCCAACTATCTGCATCAAAGCTGGCTCGATTATCTCTACTGGGACATCGAGCTGGAGGAGTAAATGAGACTTTTTCGCTCACGGCTAATCCGCTTCGCGGGCCTCCGCGAGGGCGCGCCATAAGGCGCGGCGGCCGTTCGGCCTTGCCTCCCTCCGGTCGGTTAAATCAAACCACGGCCACGCAGCCCTCACGCCGCGGGTCGCCGGCGCCTTCGAGCCGCCCGTCGCCATTGCGGCGCGCGGTGTGTGCGCCGCCGAAAAACAGATTCTTCTCCGGCCAGCCATGGGCTTCGGGGTAGGCGTCCAGCAGTTCCGCGCGCTGATCGTCATTGAAGACGATCTCCCAGGGCGCTTCCTCGAAGCTCACCGCGCCGTCGCGCTCCACATGCAGCCTTGCCGCATTGACTGAACTCTCAAGGCTCATATCCCGGTCGATGAGGTTGACCACGACTTGCAGAATGGCGGTGCGGATACGGTTGGAGCCGCCCGATCCCATCGCGGTCAATGCGCCCTCCGGGCCGGTGAGAATAGTCGGGGCCATCATGGTCGAGAGCCGCATGCCCGGACGCCAGCGGTGAAAGCCGTCCGGGTTCAAATCTTCCTCGCCCAGCATATTGTTGAGCATGAAGCCGCAGCCCTTCACCATATGTCCGTTGCCCTCGCCATTGGTGATGGTGGCGGCGGCGGCATTTCCTTGCGCGTCGATGATGGAGATTTGCGTGGTGCCGCGCGTCGCCGCCTGATGGCCGTCCAGTGCATTCAGATGGCTTTCGATGGTGGCGTCGCGCACCATCTCATGCAGCGCCTGGCCGCGCGCCTCACGCACCTCGTTGGTTTGTTCCATGATGCGCGCCAGCTCCACAGGCCCCGGCGCGCCTTCGGGCAATGTCCGTTCGGGCACTGTTCGCTCCAGCAGCGCCAGCCCGAAGGCGATGAGCGCGCCGCTCGCGGCGGGTGCGGGATTGAGCAGCAGGGTGTGGCCGCGATAACGCCATTCAAGCGGTTCACGCCGCTCCACCTGGTAGCTGCGTAAATCCTCCAGGGTGAGATGGCCGCCAAGGTCGCGCGATTGTTCAGCAATAGCTTGCGCCACCTCGCCCTCGGTGAACAGTCTCGGCCCCTCGCGGGCGAGGCAATCCAGCGTGTCGGCGATTTCCGCATTGCGGTAGACATCGCCAGCGCAAAGCAGCTTTCCCCGGGGTGAAAAATATTGCCGCGACGATTCGCTGGCCGTGAGAATCGGCGCGACGATGGTGTAGAGATAGGCGTGCAGATCGGTGATCGTGACGCCGTCGCGCGCGGCCAATATGGCGGGTTCGAACAGCCGCGTCATTGGCACGGAGCCCAAATCTTCATGGATGGCGTACAGCCCCTGAACCATCCCCGGCACGGCGGCCGCCCCCGCGCCGATATGAAATTCCTGGGTGGCCGGGCCGAAATCCGCGTCAATGGCGTAGAACTCGATCTCGTCCTCGCGGCGTTTCACGCCCGGCGTCTGGGCGAAGAAATCATAGCAGATCGCTTTGCTGGAACTGGCCGGGCGCGCCATCAAAAACCCGCCCCCCCCCAGTGAGGAAAACACGAATTCCGGTACGCTCGCCGTGGCCATGGCGGCAATCGCCGCATCGAAGGCATTGCCGCCCTCGTGCAACACTTCCGCGGCGGCCTCGCATGTGACCTTGTGGCCGGCGGCGACGACTCCTTTTGGCTGTTTCATGGCCCTAACTAGAGTCTTTCACGCTTTAACGGAAGCGTATCCTGCACTGTTGAAGCCGTTGGCGCATTCTTCATTCCCGCCCCCCTTC
>JADFHH010000071.1 GCA_022567275.1 Pseudomonadota bacterium
GGGGCGGGTGGCCGGGCGTGTCCATCAGGACAAGACCCCCCTTAACGCGCCGCTTTTTTCTTCTCACGCGAAATCTTGAGCGAGGTGATCTTGTTGCGGTAGCGGCGCATCACCTCGAAGCGGTAACCGTCGAAGGAAAAAATCTGGCCGGGTTGCGGGATGGTCTGCGCCTTGTGAATGACCAGCCCGGCAAGCGTGGTGGCGTCGTCTTCGGGCAACTCCCAGTCCATCGCCCGGTTGAGATCGCGGACCGGAAACGAGCCGTCGGCCTGAACGCCGCCATCGGGCAGGGAGCGCACGCCGGTTTCCAGCTCGTCATGCTCGTCGGTGATCTCGCCGACAATCTCTTCGATAATATCTTCCAGCGTCACCAGACCCTGCACCTCGCCATATTCGTCCACCACCAGGGCGACATGGGTTTTTCGCCGCAGAAAGGCATTGAGCTGCGCCCTGAGCGAAGTCGTGTCAGGCACGAACCAGGGCGGCGTGGCGATTGCCCGCACATTGAGTTTCGATAAATCCTCACCCGCGTCGCGCACCGCTTTCAGCAGCGTCTTGGCGTGCAATATGCCGACAATATTTTCAGGCTTGCCCTGCCACAGAGGCAGCCGGGTGTAGGGAGAGCCAAACACCTGATCGATAATTTCTCCAGGCCCGTCATCCGCATTGATGGTGTGCATCGCGGTGCGGTGGATCATGACGTCTTCCACCTCCATATCGTGCAAATCGAGCACGCCGCCGAGCATGTCCCGGTCGCGCTTGACGACGCCGCCCTGCTTGTGATGCAATTCGATTGCGCTGCGCAGTTCGTCACGCGCCGAAAGCCCGGCCATGCCCTTCGGCTTTTTGCGCCCGAACAGGCGGAACAACACCCGAACGATCATCTGCACCGCGTTCGTGACCGGTCCCAGCATGGCGACCACAACACGGATCGCCGGGGCCACCGCCAGTGCGGCGCGCTCGGGGTTGGTGATGGCGTAGGTTTTTGGCATGACCTCGCCGAAAATCAGCACCAGCACGGTCATCGACAGGGTTGCGTAGATCAGCCCGGCCTCGCCGAAAACGGTGATAAACACGCTGGTCGCCAGCACCGAGGCGAGAATATTGACGAAATTGTTGCCCAGCAGGATGGCGCCGATCAGCTTCTCCGGCTTGTTCATGAGCGTGTTCACCAGACGGGCGCGTTTGGAGCCGCGCTTCGCCAAAGCATGTATGCGCGCGCGCGACGCCGCCGTCAGCGCCGTCTCCGAACCGGAGAAGAAGGCCGAGAGTATGATGAGCACACATATGATGCCCAGAAGAAGAGCCAGTCCGAGGGTCATTTTCCGCTTGCTTTGCGCACGAGGAAATCTTGCAATTTTTCCATATCCACGCCGCGTTCGATGAACGCTTCACCGATGCCGCGCACCAAAATGAAGGCGGCAACGCCGGCTTGCACCTTTTTGTCCTGGGCAATGAGCGCCAGCAGCTCATCCACATCTGGCGCCCCGCCCGGTATCTGGCCGATTTCAGTAGGCAGCCCGGCGGCCTTGAGATGGGCGATTGCGCGCCCGGCGTCCGGTCCGCCGCACAGGCCAAGCTCATTGGAAAACTCGAACGCCAGCGCCATGCCGATGGCGATGGCCTCGCCATGCAGCAGCCGGTCCGAATAACCCGCATAAGCCTCCAGCGCATGGCCGAATGTGTGGCCGAGATTGAGCAGCGCGCGCCGGCCCGTCTCGCGCTCGTCTTCGGCGACGATCGCCGCCTTGGCGCGGCAGCATTTCTCGATGGCTTGCGCGCGCGCCGGACCGCCGGAGAAAATATCGCGCCACGATTTTTCCAGCCAGGAGAAGAACTCAACATCGCCCAGCAGTCCATATTTGACGATTTCCGCGTAACCGGCGCGGAACTGGCGCTCCGGCAAAGTTTTCAGCACATCGCTGTCGGCCAGCACCAGTCTGGGCTGAGTGAAACTGCCGATGAGATTTTTGCCCTGGGGGGTATTGATGCCGGTTTTACCGCCGACCGAGGAATCGACCTGCGCCAGCAGCGATGCCGGAATTTGCACGCACCGCACACCGCGCCTCAAAATGCTCGCCGCGAAGCCGGCGATGTCGCCGACGACGCCGCCGCCAAAGGCAATCACCAGATCGCCGCGCTCGATGCCCAGCTCCAGCAGCCCTTGGCACAGGGTTGCGAGTTCGGCGAAACTCTTGGTCGCTTCACCGGGCCTGAGCGTAATCACGCCACGGCGCGGACACGCATCGCCCAGACCGTCCAGCAAGGCGTCGAGATGGAACCCGGCCACATTGACGTCGGTGACAATGGCGCATTGGGCTTTGCCGAGCGAATGCACGATCAACTCGCCCGAACGCGCCAGCAGCCCGCCGCCAATGACGATGTCATAGCTGCGCGCGCCAAGTTCGAGCGAAACGATGCGTGGCTCAGCGTCCATCGGCGCCGCGCGAACCTCCCGTTTGTCGACCGCCGTCCCCGGCCAGTGCGGGGCTGTTGGTCAATGCGTCGATAATGTCATCCACGATCTCCTCATGCGGCACTTTTCGGCTTTCCACCGTGATGCCGGCCTTGGCATAGACCGGGTAGCGTTCATCCATCAAGCGCTTCATGACAGCTTTCGGGTCGCGGGTCTTGAGCAGCGGCCGGTGATCTCTGCGGCCCACCCGCTCCATAAGGATATTCAACTCGGCCTTGAGCCATACGGAAATTCCCCGGCATTCAATCGTTTCGCGGGTCTCATTGTTCATATAGGCGCCGCCGCCGGTTGCGAGAACCTGGGGTCCGCTGCCCAGCAGCCGGGCAATCACCTTGCGCTCGCCGTCGCGGAAATAGGCCTCGCCATGATCGGCGAAAATATCGGCAATGTTCTTGCCCGCGGCGAGTTCGATTTCCGAATCCGCATCGATAAAAGGGATATCCAGCCGCGTGGCCAGCCGGCGGCCGATCGCGGTCTTGCCCGCCCCCATCAGGCCGATCAGCACCACGCTTTTGTCTCCCAGGCGCTTACATATAGCTTTCGAGTTGTTATCCTTGTGTGTTCGAGTGTTGGATGGCATTGTGAAAATGTCTCTCATCTGCACATGGAAATGCGGTATCTGCTGTTCACGTAAGTGATAATTGCAGGAAATTTGCGGCGGTGAAACACTAATAAATGCCGAGCCTCATTCGATTTATAGTGGTTATAGGCGTGCTTGCGGGGTTTGTCAGCGGCTCGCTTTATGTGCTGGCGGTCTATTTCGAGCCCGAGCAGAAACAAATCAGCACGCCGCTACGCAACATCAAGCTGAAGAGAAACTGATTCCTTTGAACGCCCACTTTACATGATAAAATCCGAATCGCAGCTCGACGCCTTCCTTGAAATGCTGAGCGCGGAGCGCGGCGCCGCGGCCAATACGCTGCACGCCTACCGGCGCGATCTGGATGAATTTCTGAACATGGTTAACAGCCGCGGCGGCGATGATCTCAGTGCCGGTGACAGCGATATCACCGCCTTTCTGGAGGAGATGGCGGTGCGCGGCCTGGCCGCTTCGACGCGGGCGCGAAAACTTTCCGCGCTGCGCCAGTTTTTCCGCTTTCTCTATGCCGAAGGGATCCGTAGCGACAATCCGGCCGCCGCCATAGACAGCCCCAAACCGGTGCGGCGCCTGCCCAGGCTGTTGAGCATTGACGATGTAGAGGCGCTGTTGAATTGCGCGCAACAACGCGCCGGCGCGGCGCAGGCCGGGCGCCGCCTCAAGGCGTTGCGGCTGCATTGTCTGATGGAGGTGCTCTACGCGTCGGGGTTGCGCGTAAGCGAACTGGTGTCCCTGCGCCGCGCGGCGGTTGCTTCAGGCGAGCGGGTCATCATGGTGTGCGGAAAAGGCGGCCGTGAGCGGCTGGTTCCGCTGACAAGGAAGGCCTGTGACGCCCACGCAGCTTACGCACAGGAAGTTGTGCTGGCCGGTGGGAGGGACGCCACATCGCGCTGGCTGTTCCCGTCGCGCGCGCGCCAGGGGCATCTCACGCGGCAGCGCTTTACCCAGGAGTTGAAGGGTCTCGCCCTCGCCGCCGGTCTCGATGCGCGCGGCGTCTCGCCGCATGTGCTGCGCCATGCCTTCGCCAGCCATTTGCTCGAACGCGGCGCGGATCTGAGATCGGTGCAGCAGCTTTTGGGCCATGCCGATATATCGACAACGCAGATATACACCCATGTGCTGGAACAGCGCTTGCGTACGCTGGTGCACCAGCACCATCCCCTGGCGCGGCGCGACAAGGCGTAACCTCCACAGGTAAGCTTTCGTAAGCTTGTTTTCAGGTCATTGAACCGCCACATTATAATTATGTGTCGGTGCAAGCGGCAAACGCGTATAGAGTGCACCCATACCGACCGGCTTGGAAGCGGACATCCATGCGGACCTATCTCGATTTTGAAAAACCCATCGCCGAGCTGGAAACCAAAGTGGCGGAGCTGCGCGCGCTGAGCGATGATGGCGAAGGGGTTTCCATCACCGATGAGATATCCCGGCTTGAAGCCAAAACCCATGACGCGCTGCAAAGCACTTACGCCACCCTCAGCCCGTGGCAGAAAACACAGGTCGCGCGCCATCCCCAGCGCCCCCATTGCGTCGACTATGTCGATGCCCTGATCGAGGAATTCACCCCGCTCGCGGGCGACCGCCTGTTTGCCGAGGACCATGCCCTGATCGGCGGGCTGGGCCGTTTTCAGGGCCGCCCCGTGATGCTGCTGGGCCAGGAAAAGGGTTCTGATACCGAAAGCCGCTTAAAGCACAATTTCGGCATGGTGCGGCCTGAGGGCTACCGCAAGGCCATCCGGCTGATGAAACTCGCGGACAGATTCAACGTGCCCGTCATCACGCTGGTCGATTCGGCCGGCGCCTATCCGGGCATCGGCGCGGAAGAACGCGGCCAGGCGGAAGCAATCGCCCGCTCCATCGAATGTTGTTTGACTTTGCGCGTGCCGATCATCGCCGCGGTGATCGGCGAGGGCGGGTCCGGCGGCGCCATCGCCATCGCCACCGCCGACCGGGTGATCATGTTGCAGCATGCGATCTACACCGTGGCCTCGCCCGAAGCCGCCGCATCGATCCTGTGGCGCGATTCCTCGCGCGCGCAGGAGGCGGCGACAAACATGAAAATCACCGCCGTGGATTTGCTCGAATTCGGCGTGATCGATGCCATCGTTCCCGAGCCGCTCGGCGGCGCGCATCGCGATCCCGCGCGCACCATTGCCGACACCGGCGAAGCGCTGGCCGCCGCGCTGGCCGAATTTGACGGCATGAACGGCGATGACATCCGCGCCGCGCGGCGCAAGAAATATCTCGATATCGGCGCGCCGATCTAGGTCTCTCCGGCATCTGAGGTTCACCCGTCATTGCCGCTCCTCCCCCGAAAATCCCGCCAAAGCGGGAATCCGGTAAGCCCTCCAGGAGCAGTTGGCAGATTGACTGATCCGGCCACAGATTCACATCGTGATTGATTTGCGCTTCACACTCTCATCGTCGCTACCGGGCTTGTCTTGATGAGTGTATCGGCTCACGGGGATATCTATCCGCCCGTCATCCCGCCACCTACCGGCTAAACCGCTTGTACTTGATCCGCTTCGGGAGTATCGCGTCCTCCCCCAGCCGCCGCTTCTTGTCTTCTTCGTAAGACGCAAAATTGCCCTCGAACCATTCCACGTGGCTATCCCCCTCAAACGCCAGCATATGGGTGGCGATGCGGTCGAGGAAGAAGCGGTCATGGGAAATGATGATGGCGCAGCCGGCGAAATCTTCCAGGGCGGCTTCCAGCGCCGCCAGGGTTTCGGTGTCGAGATCGTTGGTCGGCTCATCCAGCAGCAGCAGATTGGCGCCCGATTTCAGCATCTTGGCGAGGTGGACCCGGTTGCGCTCGCCGCCTGATAGCTGGCCCAGCTTCTGCTGCTGGCTGGCGCCCTTGAAATTGAACCAGCTGACATAGGCCCGGCTCGGCACCTCGCGGGGGCCGAGCGCGATGATTTCATGCCCGTCTGAAATTTCCTCCCACACGGTCTTGGCGTCATTGAGCGCGTCGCGGCTCTGGTCCACATAGCCAAGCTTGACCGTGTCGCCGGCGCGGATGGAGCCGCTGTCGGGCGCCTCCTGGCCGGTGATCATGCGGAACAGCGTCGTCTTGCCGGCGCCGTTGGGGCCGATGACGCCGACGATGCCGCCGGGTGGAAGCTTGAAATTCAAATCCTCGATCAGCAATTTATCGCCATACCCTTTCGAGAGACCTTGCGCCTCGATCACCAGATCGCCGAGGCGCGGTCCGGGCGGGATCTGGATTTGCGCGCGGCGGTGCAGTTGCTTGCCGGCTTGCGCCAATAAATCGTCATAGGCATGGAAGCGCGCCTTGGATTTGGCCTGCCGCGCCCGCGGGCTGGCCTGTATCCACTCCAACTCACGTGCCAGCGTCTTTTGTTTGGCGTCTTCCTCCCGGCCCTCCTGCGCGAGGCGTTTCGCCTTCTGCCCCAGCCAGGAGGAATAATTGCCCTGATAAGGAATGCCTTTGCCGCGATCCAGCTCCAGCGTCCAGCTGGTGAGATTGTCGAGAAAATAGCGGTCATGGGTGACCATGATCACGCAGCCGGGATAGGCCAGCAGATGGCCCTCAAGCCAGGCCACGGTTTCGGCATCGAGATGGTTGGTGGGCTCGTCCAGCAGCAGAATATCGGGCTGTGCAAGCAGCAGACGGCACAGCGCCACCCGGCGCTTCTCACCGCCCGACAGCGTGGTCACGTCCGTATCGCCCTCCGGGCAGCGCAGCGCGCCCATCGCCATCTCCACCTTGGAGTCCAGGTTCCACAAATCCTGCGCCTCGATTTCATCCTGAAGCCGCGCCATTTCATCCGCCGCATCGTCGGAATAATTCATGGCGAGTTCGTTATAGCGCTCCAGCATCGCCTGTTTTTCAGCCACGCCCTCCATGGCGTTGCCCATGACGTCCTTGGACGCATCGAGCTCCGGCTCCTGCGGCAGATAGCCGACTTTCACGCCGTCCGCCGCCCACGCCTCGCCGGAAAATTCCGTATCCAGCCCGGCCATGATTTTCATCAGCGTGGATTTTCCCGCGCCGTTGACGCCGACGACGCCGATTTTTGCGTCGGGCAGAAACGACAGCGTGATGTCTCTCAACACCTGCTTGCCGCCGGGATAGGTTTTTCCCAGCGCCTGCATCGTAAAAACATATTTTGGCGTGGCCATTGGCTTCCCTTAGGCGCGAATCCGTTTGCAAAATTGGAGAATTGCTGCGGGGTTCTAGTCGATTGCCGGACCGCCTGCAAGCGGCCGTGACAATACCCCTTGCGAAATTACGCGATGCACGCCATGCTGTCCTATCCAATCAACAACCGAAAGGAGGTGATCCAGTGTCTCATTGTCATTTACGGCCTTTGGCCGCACGGGACCGGATCGTCGCCACCGCGGAGTCCTGCTTCGCCTGACGCGACGAAATCGCGGTCCTGACCCAAGGGCCGAGGTCTGACGACGGAAGGGCCGCCCCTGTTTGGGCGGCCCTTCTTTTTAGGTGGCCGGGGGG
>JADFHH010000001.1 GCA_022567275.1 Pseudomonadota bacterium
TGGTGACCCGGTTTGCCCCCTCGCCCAGCGGATTTTTGCATATCGGCGGGGCGCGTACGGCGCTGTTCAACTGGCTCTATGCCAAGGCCAATGGCGGGCGAATGCTGTTGCGTATCGAAGATACCGACAGAACGCGCGCAACGCCGGGGGCGCTCGACGCCATTCTCGACGGTCTCACCTGGCTGGGACTCGAGTGGGACGGCGAGCCGGTCTATCAGCACAAATGCGCAAACCGGCACGTGCAAATCGTGCAACGGCTTCTCTCGCAGGGCAAAGCCTACAAATGCTATACGACGCCGGAAGATCTGGAAAAAATGCGTGAGCGCGCGCATGCTCAAGGACGCACGTCGGTCTATGACGGAACCTGGCGCGAGCGCGATCCGGGCGACGCGCCCCCCGGCGCTCAACCGGTGATTCGCTTCAAGGCCCCCTTGGAGGGTGAAACGGTTCTTGATGATCAGGTGCAGGGCGAGATCATTGTGGCGAACAAGGATCTCGACGATCTGGTGATCCTGCGCTCCGACGGCTCGCCGACATATAATCTCGCGGTGGTGGTGGACGATCACGATATGGGCATAACTCATGTGATCCGCGGTGCGGACCATCTCACCAACGCCAGCCGGCAGGCGCAGATTTATGCGGCTCTTGGCTGGAAACAGCCGGTGTTCGCCCATGTCCCGCTGATCCACGGTCCCGATGGCGCAAAACTGTCGAAACGGCATGGCGCGCTCGGCGTGGAGGCCTACCGGGCGATGGGGTATTTGCCGGAAGCGTTGCGCAATTATCTGGTGCGTCTTGGCTGGAGCCATGGCGACGATGAAATATTCTCCACCGCGCAAATGATCGAATGGTTCGATTTGCCGGAAATCGGCCGCTCCCCTGCCCGGTTCGATTTCGCCAGGCTGGAAAATCTCAACGGGCATTATATCCGCGCCACGGATGACGAGACGCTCGCTGCGCTGGCGCGTACAATTGTTCCTGAACTGCCAGCAGACAAACGCCCGCCCAATGCCGGCGGCGAGGAAGCCTGGCGCAGATTATTGCAAGCCATGCCGGGCCTGAAGGCGCGCGCCAAGACCGTGCTCGACATTCTCGATGCGGGACGTTTCGTGTTCGTCTCGCGGCCGCTCGATATCGATGACAAGGCCGGCGCGCTGCTGGATGATGCTGCGCGCCGTATGCTCAGCGCATTGCTCGAGCCGCTTGTCGCGCTCGAAGAGTGGAGCGTGCTGGAGATTGAAGTCGTAATACGTGAATTTGCGTCAGCATCCGATCTCAAACTTGGCAAAATCGCACAACCATTGCGTGCAGCTCTCACGGGCCGCACCGCCTCGCCCGGCATTTTCGATGTGCTTTTCGTTCTCGGCAAGGACGAAACGCTGGCGCGGATCAGGGATCAGATGAAATAATGTCATTCCCCCTGAAACGCGGCGTTATCCCCATTTTACGCCAAATCTGCCGGTGAAACGGCCATACATCCATTGGCGATCTTGCTCCTGTCGGGGAAATCGATTAGTCAAAGAGAACTTCTACAATTCAACTTGTAGCTGTCCGGTTCACGCGCGGCGTCCTGGCCAGACATAGGAGATTGCGCATGAGTTTATCCGGTGATTTCAAAGGCCCTGCATCGGCAACGGACAATCAGAAATCCGCGACGCTGACGCTGGATGGGAAGACTTATGAATTTCCGGTCTATCAGGGCAGCGTCGGGCCTGACGTCATTGATATCTCAAGCCTCTACAAGGACACCGGGTGTTTCACCTTCGACCCTGGCTTCACATCGACGGCGAGTTGCGAATCCAAAATCACATTTATCGATGGCGAGAAGGGTATTTTGCTGTATCGGGGTTATCCCATCGATCAACTGGCCGAGAATGGTCACTTTCTCGAAACCTGCTATCTGCTGCTCTATGGCGAGTTGCCAAGCAAAGCAGAAATGGAAGATTTTGAACAGCGCGTGACCAGGCACACAATGGTGCACGAGCAGATGAACCGGTTCTTTACCGGCTTTCGCCGTGACGCGCATCCAATGGCCATTATGGTCGGCGTCGTCGGCGCGTTGTCCGCTTTTTACCACGATTCAACCGATATATCCGATCCGAAACAGCGGGAAATCGCCGCCATCCGGATGATCGCGAAGATGCCGACCATTGCCGCCATGGCGTATAAATACTCCATTGGCCAGCCCTTCGTGTATCCGCGCAACGATCTCGATTATGCGGCTAATTTCCTGCACATGTGCTTTGCCGTACCGTGCGAAGACTATGAGCCTGATCCTGTCCTGGCAGCCGCCATGGACAATATTTTCATTCTCCATGCCGATCATGAACAAAATGCCTCGACATCGACGGTCCGGCTGGCCGGATCGTCGGCCGCCAACCCGTTTGCCTGTATCTCGGCCGGGATCGCCTCTTTGTGGGGGCCGGCTCATGGCGGCGCCAATGAGGCCGCCCTGAAAATGCTGGAGGAAATCGGCAGTGTCGATAACATCCCGGCATATGTGAAACGGGCCAAGGACAAGGACGATCCCTTCCGGCTGATGGGTTTTGGCCATCGCGTCTACAAGAATTACGACCCGCGCGCCAAGATCATGCAACAAAACTGTCACGAGGTGCTCGAGGCCGTAGGCGTGGACAAGGACCCGACTTTGCAGATCGCCAGAAAACTTGAGAAGATTGCGCTCGAGGACGACTATTTCGTCGAGCGCAAGCTCTATCCGAATATCGATTTTTATTCCGGCATCACCTTGCGCGCGCTTGGCTTCCCCACATCCATGTTTACCGTCCTGTTCGCTGTCGCACGCACAGTCGGATGGATCGCGCAATGGAGAGAAATGATCGAGGATCCCGAGCAACGCATTGGCCGTCCGCGCCAGCTTTATACCGGTTCGGCGGAACGTCCCTATGTGCCGGTTGAGAAGCGAGGCTGAGGCAGATCAGGCTTGGTTATGTCTCCCGGTCCTTATCGTTTTATCTGAGACAGGATAATTTCAGCCGCCCGTTCGCTCGGCGTTCCGCTGCCAAGCGTCATGCGGGAACTCAGGCCGCTCAGCGCATCGATCTGGCGTTTTCGTTCCACACCGTCCTTATCCAGCAGAGCCAGCAGAGCGCGGGAAAGATTGTCCGCTGAACAGGCCGCATGGACGAATTCGGGAAATATATTTTCTCCCAGAATGAGGTTCGGCAGGACGATGGAATGTGCCTTCAGCATCCAGTGGAACGGCGCGACTATGGCCTCCATCCGGTAGCCGACAACCATCGGTGTGCCGGCCAGCGCCAGTTCCAGCGTGACGGTGCCCGACGTGGCGAGCGCCGCATCGGCGAGCCGGAAGGCCTGGAATTTTTTCTCTTCCCCGGTGATCAGATGCGGGGTCAGCGGCCAGCCGGCGAGGGCGGTGCGGATCAGCTCTTCAACGCCGGGCGCGAGCGGAACTATCACATTCAACGGGCCGGCTGCGTCCATGACGCGCCCCAGGGCGCCGCCATAGGCGGCCATCACGCGTCTCACTTCGCTGGACCGGCTGCCCGGTAGAACAACGATCACAGGCAGGCCTGCTTTCAGACCCAATGATTTTGCCAGCTTGGCCGGCTGGCGCGATCTGATCCACGCAAGGCGTTCAATGAGCGGATGACCGACATAGCTGCAATCGGGACCGCCAAGCCGTTCATGCGCCGCCGGTTCAAATGGGAGAATGGCCAGCACATGGTCGATGTAGCGACGCATCTTGCGCGCCCTGCCCGGCCGCCAGGCCCAGATACTCGGCGAGACGTAATCGATAACCGGTATTCCGGGCAATCGGCGCTTCACGCGTCTGGCGATAGGATGAGTAAATTCGGGGCTATCGAGGATGACCAGGGCATCGGGCTTCATCGCCACCGCTGCGTCAACGCTCTGATAGACGCGTTTTATAATCGTGCGCAACTGGGCGAGTATCGCCAACGGCCCCATCACCGCGACATCGGAAAGCGGAAACAGCGAAACACACCCCTGCGCGGCCATGGCTTCGCCGCCTACTCCGGAAATTTCAACCTCTCGTCCAGCCAACTTGCGAAGGGCGGGAATGAGTTTGCCGCCGAGCTGATCGCCGGAAAGCTCGCCCGCCACGACAAACAGCCGTAACGGCTCCTGAGGTTCGGTCATACCTGCTTGCCGTCACTCATCTCGACGCCGACGATAAACAGACCGGCATCGTTGGCGCTCTTTACGAATCTCTCGCGATCGACAATCAGGACATCATTGGCGGCAATGGCAATACCAGCCAGTCCGGCTGCCGATGCATGGCGTACGGTCTCCGGTCCGACCGTCGGCAAATCAATCCGCCGTTCCTGGCCAGGTTTTGCGCATTTGACAAGAACGCCTGATCGTTTGCGGCGGCCAATCCTGCCTCGCTTATTCAGCTCCTTGCAGCGTTGAAGCATCTTGTCGGTGCCTTCCGCCGCCTCGACCGCCAGGACATATTGGTGCGCGACAACGGTTGCCTGCCCGACGTCGAGCGACCCGAGCGCGGCGAGAACCTCCAGCCCGATGGCGATATCCCTTCGATCCGTCTTGCCCGGACGCCGTTTGCTGAATACGCCTTTGCCGGCAATCAGCTCAGGTGCGATTTCATGGGCTCCCACGACCCTAAACCCCTTGCTTTCAAAAAAACCGATTATACCTGTCAGCACGCTATTGTCGCCGCCTGCCAACCATCCAAGAAGCGATGGCAGGTTTACCAAGGCCCCGAAATCTATTCTCAACTCCGATAGCCTGGGCCTTCTGACCCCCCCAACGATAACCATTTCCCGGCAATTCGCGGTCTTCGATACAGACAGGACCTTGCCGATATGACCGAAGTTGATCCAGCTATGGGGAAATTTCTCTATTCCAGGATCAGTCACCCCTCTAATGCCGAAAATATGAATGCTGCGCCCGGCGGAGATAGCGGCATTGGCGACTCTGAGCGGCATTGCACCACTACCTGCGATGATGCTGAGACCGCTCGGGCTATGTACGGGTGCGATGGCCATTTTCCCAAGGAGACCAAAAGGTCGTGGACTATTCCACGTTCTGTTTAGGCATGGTGATGGAGCGCGAGGTATCCGACTTGATGAAATCGATGATCCGCATCACGCATTCCTCGCCAGCAAACCCCTGCTCCACTTTCTCCGTTCTTTCTGCAAGCGTGCCTGCTGATGAAAACAGCAGATCGTAAGCCTCGCGTAGCTGTTTGAGTTGCGTGCGATTGAGACCGCCCCGTTTGATCCCGATAATGTTCAGACCTTTCAGCGCCGCGCGCGGGCCGACGACCATCCCATAGGGTATGACGTCATTCTCGACACCGGACATACCGCCGATAAAGGCATATTCGCCGATCCGCACAAACTGGTGAACCGCGGACAACCCGCCCAGGATCGCATGATCGCCAACCTCGCAATGACCGGCGAGCGTTGCCCCATTCACCAGGATGACATGATCGCCAATCTGGCAATCATGGGCGACATGGGCCTGGGCCATGAACAAACAGTGCGACCCCACGCGCGTCACCAGCCCTCCGCCCTGGGTACCGGGATTCATGGTGACATATTCACGCATAATATTGTCGCTGCCGATTTCGAGCCTGCTCTCTTCACCGCGATATTTCATGTCCTGCGGAATATGCCCCAATGACGCGAAGGGAAAGACCTCGCAATTCGTGCCCAGCAGGCTATGGCCTTCGATCACCACATGAGAATGAAGCTTGCATCCGCCGCCGAGCTTGACGTTCGGCCCGACCAGGCAGAAAGGGCCGATCTCGACATCCGTCCCCAGTTGGGCTTTTGGGTCGACGACGGCGCTGGAATGGATATTGGTCATTTGGGTGCCGTACTGATCAGGGAGCTTTCACGATCATTGCGCTGATCTCGGACTCGGCAACAATCTTGCCATCGACCTTCGCCTCGCCTTTGAAGCGCCAGACACGGCCACGATTGCGGATTTTTTTCATGTGATAATAGACCGTGTCTCCAGGCACCACGGGCCTGCGGAAGCGGGCCCGGTCGATAGCCATGAAATAGACCAGATGGGGTTCGTAGTTCTCTTCCAGGTTGGCGACGCACAACGCGCCGGCGGTTTGCGCCATGCCTTCGATCAAGAGCACGCCGGGCATGACCGGATGGGTTGGGAAATGCCCCTGAAAGAAATGTTCATTGATTGTGACATTCTTGACTCCAATCGCTGAATGATCGCCATCCATCTCGATGATCCGGTCGATCAGCAAGAACGGATGCCGGTGCGGGAGGAGCTCCATTATGCGCTGGATATCCGCGCTTTTCAGCTGCTTTGACCCGCTTTTGTCGTTCATTTCTTGCGCTCCATTTTCCCGTTAGCTACGCGTTCCCGTGCGGGCTGTCAGCGGCTGTCGTTTTTCAACGCCGCCGTCCGGTCCTTGACGAGTTTCTTCACCAGAGCTATTTCCCGGAACAATTGTGATAGTGGTTTGGCGGGTGTGCCTCCCCATTTTGCTCCGGCAGGGACATCGCAGAGTACGCTGCTGGTTGCGGCGATTTGCGCTCCAGCGCCTACGTTGACATGCCCGCTAACGCCAGCCTGACCGCCCAGGGCAACCCCATCACCCAATTCAACCGAACCTGCGATGCCAACCTGGGACACAAGGACACAGTGGCGTCCTATCACCACGTTGTGCCCGATTTGAACAAGATTATCAATTCTTGTTCCTTCACCGATAATCGTGTCTTTCAAGGCGCCGCGATCAATCGCGCAATTGGCGCCAATTTCAACATTATCCTGAATCACGACACGTCCGATCTGGGGAACTTTCAAATGACCCTTCGCTCCCATCGCAAAGCCGAATCCGTCCTGTCCGATACTTATTCCGGCATGCAGTATCACCTGGTTACCGAGAAGCGCATGTGTGAGCGTGGTGTTCGGGCCAATATAGCAATCGCGCCCGATACAGACCCGGTAACCGATGGTGGCGCCCGCGGCGATTATGGTGCCTTTTCCGATATGGACTTCTGGGCCGATAACAGCGCCAGGTTCCACCGTAACATTCTCCTCAACTTTAGCCGAAGGATGTATGCCATCAGTGAAGCCTTCATCCGCTGAACCCATTGTTGCAGGGCGCAGCGCCTGTGGATAGAACATCGCCAGCGCCAGGGCAAAGGACCGGTAGGGATTCTCCGTAACAAGAGGAGTAACGCCCTTCGGTGCGCGCTCGGCATAGCGCTCCGCGACAAAACAGGCCGCGGCGCGGGTTTTCGTATAGCTCTTCAGATATTTAGGGCTGTCGAAGAATGTCACGTGATTTTGTCCGGCGACATCCAGCGGCATGACAGCGTGGATTTCCAGATTTGTATCGGCATCCGGCCCGGCCCCGGCTTCCGCGTTTTTCACCAGTTCGCCGAGCAAAAAAGGCCCTGCATTTTCAAAAAAACCTGGATGTTCCATCGCGCGTATTCTTCATCCAAATACCACTCTTGATCCATCTCGGGAATTGTTGAAGAGACCTGGCGTCAAAACCCGTTTAAAACCGGGCCGCTGCGCCAAAGTGGAATAATGTCTTTTTATCATAAGGGGTGGACGTGAGCGCCTGGGCAATATCGGCACGTAACGGTCCGATTGGTGATTGCCAGATCAGACTGAACCCAACCGATGACCTGATCGTACTGTCATCGCCAATGCTTGCCACTAACGAGCTGGCACTATCACTTACATCAAACAGCGTTGCCGCATCAAAAAAAACAGCGGCCGAAATACCTATTTTTTCAGGCACCAGGGGGATAGGAAAGCGCAGTTCGAGCGAACTCGCAGCAAAAAACTTGCCGCCAAGCGCGTCTGTCGTGCCCAGATCACGGGGTCCTATACCTGAGGTATCAAATCCTCGAATTGTCTCCGACCCCTTGAAAAACAAATCAACGATGCGCACGTCATCTCCGCCAAGTCCGCTGATATATCCGCCGTGAACGCGTCCCGCCAGGGTCACTTTTTTGCGAACAGGATAAAACGCCCGGGCATCGGCCCGTGTACGCAGGTATTTTACGTCACCTCCGATTCCGGCCAGATCCTGCGCGAATTGAAAATAGACGCCGCGCGAGGGGTTTTTAACATTATTGCGTGTATCGAAGGTGAGCGCATAACTGACCGACGACACTATGGTCGCGCCGGCTGCGTCCTTGATCGCCGGGGATGCATCGGCCTCAACATCGAATATGTCTTGTTGCAGCAGGCTATAGCTTGTGCCCAGAGTCCAATTATCGTTGAGCGGTATGCCAAAGCGGATAGTGCCGCCAACTTTTTTAATTTTGTAAGAGGACTCATCGCTGAGATCGTTTTCCGTAAAGAAAATGTCGAATCCAGCCGACATGTTCCGGCCCATGAATTTCGGTTCGGTAAAAGAGAATTCCACATTGAGGCTCTCGAACCCGCCGCGCGCCCTGAGGCGAATAAATTGGCCGCGGCCGAGCAGGTTTCTTTCACTCAGAGAGATATCAATGACCGGACCGCTTGAGCTCGACCAGCCGCCGCCCAGGGAAAGCTCTCCTGTAGCTTGCTCGACGACCCTGACAATGATGATCACGCGGTCCGGCGCGCTTCCTGGCTCATTGCGAACCGAGACACTCTTGAAATATTGCAACCTGGCCAGCCGCCGGCGTGCGGTGTCCACCAGCAGTCGATTATAGGCATCGCCTTCCGCGAGGCGGAATTCTCGGCGAATGACTTTATCTAGCGTGCGCACATTGCCGATGATTTCTATGCGCTCGATATAAACCCTTGGTCCCTCCTCAATCACATAGGTGATTGAAATCACCCGGGCGACCGTATCGCGATCGACGCGTGGACGAACGCGGGCAAATGCATAGCCGAGAGCCGTAACCTCGAGTGTGATTTTCTCAAGCGATTTGTCGATCTTCGCGGCATCGTATATTTTTCCCGTGCGGGTTTGGATTTTGTTGCGGACCGCTTCTGGATCGAGCGAAGCGAGATTGGTCTCAATGTCTATGGCGCCGAATTTGTAAATCTCTCCTTCCTCAATAGTAAAGTTGATGAAGAACCCTTTCCCGTCGCGGTCAAGATCGGCTGTCGCGGAGGTAACACGTGCGTCGGCATAACCGTTCTTGAGGTAGTATTGCCGCAACAACTCCCTATCCAGATTGAGCCGGTCGGGATCATAAATATTGGTCGGGTTGAGGAAGCTCAGCAGTCCGGTTTCAGTTGTCGTAATGACTTCGCGGAGCTGCGAATCGGTGAAGGAATCATTGCCCACGAAACTGATGCTGCGGATGGTTGTCTTGGGACCTTCCTGGATCTCGAAGACAAGATCCACACGGCTGTGTTCCTGTTTGATAATCTTTGGATCGACCCGCGCGGCAAATCGCCCCGAACGGCGGTAAAGGTTCAGGATTCTCTGCACATCCGCCTGTACTCTGGCGCGTGTGAACACGGCTCGGGATTTCATCCGAATTTCCGTCTTGAGCGTTTCGTCATCAATCTCGTCGTTCCCCTCAAATGCGACCTTGTTCACAATGGGGTTTTCGACGACCTTGACGATTACCGTATTTGCCTGAAGCCGGATTCTGACATCGGAAAACAGTCCAGTGGCGAAAAGCGCCTTCAGGGACTCATCGACTTTGCGTGGATCGTAGCGCGCGCCAGTTGAGAATCGCAGATAGGAGCGCACGGTCTCGGGCTCGACGCGGCGGTTGCCTTGCACCTGAATTGAGCGGATTACAGCTGATGATTGCGCCAACGCGGCTGTTCCGCCTGCTGAAATGCCGATAAGCACGCAAACCGGCGCAGCCGCGAACAGCAGCAGGAGTATGATCAGCCCCCCGGCCCCTGACTTTTTTACGCCCATTCGAAGCTTCTGTCCCCTGCTACGCTAAGGCCCAATGACCCAGCGACACGCTGGGCCAGAAGGCCATTCCATTGTGGCCGTTTTTTGTTCGTTTTTATCAGCCCTAACAAGTAGTTGCCTAAGTTCAGGCCTGGCAGGCCGGAAGTTCCGAACTCAGAGCGAAGTCAGGTGAATCAGGTCGTTCCAGGTGGCAAACACCATTAGCATAAGCACCAGCGCCAAACCAATTCTAAAGCCAATTTCCTGAGTGCGGTCGCTCAGTGGCCGTCCGCGTATCGCTTCTATGGCATAGAACAATAGATGGCCACCGTCCAACATGGGAATAGGGAAAAGGTTAATGAGACCAATGCTGACCGAGAGGACCGCGGCAAGATTTAACAGGGCGAGGAAACCCATGGAGGCGACTTGCCCGGAAACCTGCGCGATACGAATGGGACCACCGAGCTGATCGGCATTTTCCCGCCCCGAAACCACCTCATAGAGATAATACAGCGTCCGCGAGATCACGAAATAGGTCTCCTCGCATCCCTTCCAGAGTGCGGTTAGCGGATCATATGTTTTCAGCACCCAGTCATCAGGAGAAGCGCTGCGGCGAATGCCCAGCAGACCACGGCGAATTGTATTGCCAAACGCGTCTTTCGTTTCCTGCTTGTACGGCGTCGCCTTGAGGGCCAGTTGCGAACCGGCGCGATCAACGAAAATAGTCAGTTCCTGACCAGCGCTGATGCTGACAATGCGCTGTATATCGGTAAAACTCTCAATGGATTTACCATCGATGCTGCGGATGCGGTCGCCAGCTTTGAAGCCGGCTTGTTCAGCCGCGCTGCCGGGCGTCACCGCATCGACGATCGGTAATGTCTGGCGCTGGCCGACGAAGGCGAACATGAAGGCGAAAATAGCAATGGCCAGCAAGAAGTTCGCAATTGGTCCGGCCACAACGACGGCGGCGCGGGCGGCCAGCGGTTTGGCGTGAAAACTGCCCGCCTGTTCCTGTTCTGTCATTCCCTCCAATGAGTCGCGATCCGGCTTACTGGCGGCATTCTCGTCGCCAAGGAATTTTACGTAACCGCCAAGGGGAATCCAGGACAGACGCCAGCGGGTTCCTTTTTTATCATTGAATCCGAATATCTCTCCGCCAAATCCAATCGAGAAGGTCTGTACCGATACCTTACACCAGCGTGCCACAATGAAATGACCGAGCTCATGAAAGAACACAACAACCGTCAAAACGAACAAGAATGGCAGGAGATAGGACATCATGGAACCTCCAAAACTGGTAATACTCGCTAATAATTCCATTAAGTTAGCTCTCCTATCCACGAACATGCGCGCATGTGCGCCAAAATCATACCAGTTCTGTCAGCAATGAACGTGCCAACATGCGGCTACGCTTATCGAGCTCCAGAACCTCATCGAGCGATTTGGGTTTCGACAGTCCTGCGCGAACCGCCGCTTCCATTGTCTCGGCGACAAGCACGCAAATCGACAGCAGTCCTAGCCTGCGCCCCAGAAATGCGTCAACCGCTATCTCGTTGGCGGCGTTCAATACCGTCGTCGCGCCATTGTCGCTCTCCAGCGCCTCACGGGCGATCCGTAACGCCGGAAACCGTTCATAATCGGGGCTCTCGAAGGTGAGCGATCCGATTTTAGCCAAATCGAGACGTTCGGTCGGGGCCCACATGCGCTCGGGCCAGGCCAGCGAATAGGCAATCGGTGTGCGCATGTCCGGCGAGCTCATTTGCGCAATAACGGACCCGTCTGAATATTCAACAAGACAATGCACGATGGATTGGGGATGGATCACCACGTCGAGCTGTTCGGGCTCCACGGGAAACAGATGATAAGCCTCGATGAGTTCCAGGCCCTTGTTCATTAATGTGGCTGAATCGATGGTGAGCTTTTGGCCCATGGACCAGTTCGGGTGTTTCAGGGCGTCCTCCGGTGAGGCATCCTTCATTTGCTCAAGCGTCCATGTGCGGAACGGACCACCCGAAGCGGTGAGAGTGATTTTTTCAATGGAGATGCTGACTTTGGGGTCAATCGCCTGGAATCCGGCGGAATGCTCCGAATCGACCGGAAGCAGTTGTGTGCCGGATTTGGCCACGGCCTGCATGAAAATGTCGCCGGCCGAGACAAGACATTCCTTATTGGCCAGCGCCACAGTCGTGCCTTGGCGGACAGCTTCGAGTGTCGGACGCAAGCCCGCCGAACCAACAATAGCGGCCATGGTCCACTCGACCGGATGCGCGACCGCTTCCATCAGTGCGTCATCGCCTGCCGCGGCTTCAATGGACGTTCCCGCCAGTGCCGCCTTCAGCTCATTATACCGGGAAGGATCAGCCAGAACGGCCAACTCGGCATTATGCGCGATGGCCTGTGCGGCGAGCAATTCAGCGTTGCGGTTGCCGGTGAGCGCGACCACATGATAGCGCGCCGGGTCGCGGCCGATAAGATCCAGAGTGGATCGGCCAATCGAGCCGGTTGCACCCAATATGCTGATCCGTCGTGGAGGTTGCGATTGCAATGACTTGGCGTATGCAGTTGCTGTGCTCAATTGCCCACCTCGTTCCTCGCTTTCGCCAGCATAATCCTTGATGGCGCTATAATCATGGCCACATCAGGAGCGCTCTGCCCGGTTCAGGAAACCCGCGGGCCACGGCGATACAACCCGCGGCAAGGGCCGTCCCGATCATCCCGTCGACACGATCGAACAGACCCCCATGGCCCGGCAGCAGTTGCCCCGAATCCTTGACATGAAACTTTCGTTTGATGGCGGACTCCGTCAAATCGCCAATTTGACAGGCGAGCGCCAGTCCCGCGCCCAGAAGTGCAAGTCCCGGTGCCCATGTGCCGCCAAGCCATAGCGCAAATCCATAAGCCAGCATAGTGGGGAGCGCCAGCCCGCCAACCAGTCCCGACCAGGTCTTTCCCGGCGATATAACCGGCGCGAGTTTCGCTCCGCCAATGGTGCGTCCTGTGAAGTAGGCGGCAATGTCAGCCGACCAGACCACAAGGAACAGAAAAAAGATGGCGCTAACCCCAAATGCGGCATCCGACCGGAAGAAAACAAGCAAGATAGCCGGTACTCCGAGATAGATGACGCCGAGTGCGGACCATAGCCGTGTCCCGGGGGAACCCGATGTGAATGCGGCGGCAAGGGCGCCGGCGCCAAGCGCCAGCATTGCCAACCAGGCTGAACCCATGCCGGCACATATACAGGCAGCTATAGTCGCTGCCCCATGCACATAGAATGCGCCATCCAAGGCCTCACCACGGACCAGCCGTCCCCATTCCCAGGCAAGCACGGCGCTGGCGGCGGCAATCATTACGGTGAAGGGCCAAAGGCCGGAATAAGTCAGAACACCGGCCATTGCGGCGAGAACGAGCGCACTAAGGGTTCGCTTCGCATTTTCACTATATGATCGCGATGCACGCTGGTCCCGGCAGCGGCGTTTGCCGCTCACGCGCTGGAACCCGCGCGCAGGCCGCCAAATCTGCGTTCCCGGTCATGGAATGTCTCGATCGCCGAAAGCAGCGTCTCACGCGTAAAATCCGGCCAGTAGCTGTCGAGGAAGACAAGTTCCGTATAAGCGCATTGCCAGAGCAGGAAGTTGGACAGGCGAACTTCACCGCTGGTGCGGATCAATAAGTCCGGATCGGGCAGTCCGGAGGTGTCGAGAAAGTCACTCAGGGAATCTACTGTTATATCTTGCGGATCGAGCGTGCCCTCCTTGACCTGCTCAGCCATGCGCTTCGCCGCGCGGGCAATCTCGTCACGTGAGCCATAGTTGAAGGCCACGGTCAGTTGCAGGCCGGTATTGCCGGATGTAAGCGTAACCGCATCTTCGAACAGCCGGATAATATCGCCTTCGATGCCTTCGCGCGCGCCAATGATACGGATGCGCACGGCGTGCTTGTGCAAATCCGTCATATCGGTGCGGATAAAGCGGCGCAGCAGCGTCATGAGGTCGCGAATTTCAGATTGCGGCCGCGACCAGTTTTCAGACGAAAAACTGAACAGCGTCAGATATTGCAAATCCAGGTCAATGGCTGCCCTTACGGCAGCGCGCACACTTTCAACGCCGCGTTTGTGACCATCCGAGCGGGACAACCCGCGTTGCGCCGCCCAGCGCCCGTTACCGTCCATGATAATGGCGATATGCCGAGGCATTTCACGTGCGCAATCTGGCTCTCTGGTATCGTGTTCCGGTATCGACAAGGGAGACGTGTTCCACTTAAATTTTCATGCGATTTTCGTACGCTCTTTCAGTAGCATGCGAGATCAGATTTGCATGATATCCTGTTCTTTGGCTGACAGCGCGTCATCAATCTTTTTGATGACGGCGTCGGTGACTTCCTGAACCTCGGCGCCGTGGGTGTGTTGCTCATCCTGACCGATCTCACCCTCTTTTTCCTGACGCTTGAGCTGTTCCATACCATCGCGCCGCACATTACGAACCGCAACGCGCGACTGTTCGGCATATTTGCCCGCAAGCTTGACCATTTCCCGACGCCGTTCTTCATTCAATTCCGGTATGGGAATGCGCAACACCAGGCCTTCGCCGATGGGGTTCAGGCCAAGATCGGCTTCCCGGATCGCCTTGTCGACCGCATCGATGTTCGACTTGTCCCAGACCTGAACGGAAATCATGCGCGCTTCGGGTGCCGTGATGGTTGCCAGCTGATTCAGAGGCATTGGCGTACCATAGGCGTCCACCGTCACCGGGTCGAGAAGGCTGGCGTTCGCCCGTCCCGTTCTCAAGCTGCCAAACTCCTGCTGAAGCACATTCAGCGCACCGTTCATACGCCTCTCGATATCCTTGAGATCATACCCGGACATTATCGCCCTCCTTCTGCACGACTCGCATATTATGCTCCAACGCCACATCAAGACAGCGTTCGCCAGCACATTCAATGACCAAATTATGTGTATTGTGCCCTCACGGGCAAGAGCGATTGCCATAGATGTGCGTAATGACGTGAGGCCCCGAGGGATGCAGGGCTAGTTTCCCGATGCCGCGGCCGCGACCTCGGCGGCAAAATCGTCTGTTTTCTTCTCCACCCCTTCACCCAGGGCAAAGCGCACAAATCCGGTGATTTTTATCTCACTGCCAATGCCGGATGCCGCTGCCTCTACCGCTTGCTCCACCTTGCTTTCGCCGTCAATAACATAGACTTGAGACAGCAGCGCGACTTCCGCATAGAATTTTCGCAAGCGTCCTTCTACCATTTTGCCGATAATGTTTTCCGGCTTGCCTGAGTCCCGGGCCTGCTCTGTCAGCACGGTACGCTCGCGTTCAATGACGGCTGGATCAATGTCTTCCTTGCTGACAGCCAACGGGTTTGCCGCCGCCACATGCATCGCAAGCTTGCGGCCGAAATCTTCCAGCGCGTCCGTATCGCCCGATGATTCCAGGGCGACCAGAACGCCGATCCTGCCCAGCCCCGGCGCTACACTATTGTGTACATAGCTGGCGACCACACCGTGGGTAACCTGGAGCCGCTGACTCCGGCGCAGCACCATATTCTCCCCGAGTGAACCAACCATATTCTTGATCTGATCGGCCACGCTGAGATCGCCTTCGCCGTAGGGCATGGCGGAGAGTGCATCCGTGTCTTTTGCCTCCAGGGCGAGCCTGGATATGGTCGAAACCATGTTTTGGAACCGAGCGTTGCGGGCAACGAAGTCGGTTTCCGAATTGACCTCGACCAAGGCGCCGGAGGTACCGTCCGTTGCCAGCCCAACAAGCCCTTCGGCGGCAACGCGGTCCGCTTTTTTCGCGGCGCTGGCGAGGCCCTTGGTCCTGAGCCAATCGACAGAAGCTTCCAGATCGCCCTCATTTTCCATCAGCGCCGTCTTGCAATCCATCATCCCCGCGCTGGTCTTGTCGCGCAGTTCCTTCACCATCGATGCGGTAATGGCCGTCATGTCCTGTTCCTATATTCGTCGCCCTTGGTGCAAGTTAACGGTGTTTGACAGGCTTGGCCCGCGTCAACCGCTCTTCTTCGCCAGTTCCCTGGCCTGTTTGACCCAGTCATCGCTTTCGATGCGGCCCTTTAATGTAAGCGCATCATCGATCTCCGCTATATCCGACTTTTTCAACGCGGCGATCTGCCGGTAGTGGAAAATACCATAATCATTGAGTTTTGTTTCCAGCGCAGGGCCAATACCAGTGAACATCTTGAGGTCATCAGCCTCGCCATCCGGCTTTTTGAGTTTCTCAAATCCGGCAGTCTTCTCTGCCGGAGCGGCGTCTTTCTTCTTTTCGGCTTCTTTCTCGGCTGGTTTCTTCCTGGCTTCAGGTATTTCTGCGGCGTCCCGTTTCTCCGAAGTTTCTTTCGCCTCGGCCTCGGGTTTGGCTTCCGGTTCGGCTTTTTCTAAGGCCGTATCATCGCTTTTCACAAGCGCTTCTTCGACGGCCGGTTGCGCCGACTCGCCGATATCGATACCAGCGTCGCTTTGTGCCCGCTCGATACCGTCGATCGCGGCGCGGGAAATCAAATCGCAATACAGCGTGATGGCGCGGGCCGCGTCATCGTTTCCCGGAATTGGATAGGTGATGTGATCGGGATCGCAGTTTGTATCGACAATGGCGATCACCGGTATGCCGAGCTTGCGCGCTTCGGCAATGGCAATGGCTTCCTTGTTGGTGTCGATGACAAACAAAACATCGGGCAAGCCGCCAATGTCCTTGATGCCGCCAATGGCATGTTCGATCTTGTCGCGCTCGCGCGTAAGCTGCAGCAGTTCTTTTTTGGTGAGACCCTCGTCGGATTCTCTATCCAGCGTTTCTTCAAGCTGCCGCAGACGCTTCAGCGATTTAGAAATTGTCTGCCAGTTGGTCAGCGTTCCGCCCAGCCAGCGGTGATTGATGTAATGTTGCGCGCATTGCCGCGCGCCTTCAGCGATGGCTTCAGAGGCCTGGCGCTTGGTGCCGACAAACAGCAGGCGGCCGCCTTTGGCGATTGTGTCCGATACAATGACCAGCGCCTGATGCAGCAACGGCACCGTCTGCGCCAGATCGATGATATGAATATTGTTCCGCGTGCCAAAGATGTAGGTCCCCATCTTCGGGTTCCAGCGGTGTTTCTGATGGCCAAAATGTACGCCTGCCTCCAAGAGCTGGCGCATGGTGAAATCCGGCAGTGTCATGACTGCGCTCCTTTTCCGGTTCGACCGCCGCGGATGAGTTGACGCCATGTTGAAGAAACATGTCGCACCGGAGAGTGGCGGTGCCTGAAGTCAGGCCGGCATGAGACCGGCTTAACAGGCCCACCGCTTGGTATCCGCGTGTGAGATGGGCTGCCTTATAGGCATCAACTCAGGACTTGGCAAGTGTGAGCGCGGGTGTGCTTCCGGCGTGTGGGCGCCTGGTTCTGCCGTCTGCGGGAATGGGCTCTATGGATTGTACGCCTTGAATGACACGAAGCGCGCCTGTGCTACGCGGCGATATGTCGTAGCGGCCGGGAATTTCCACCTCGACTTCACGTCCTATATCGCCAAGGCGCAGGATCAAATGGATGACCGCGTTTCCCTCTTGCGGCAGGCGCGCACGCAATCGTTCCAGCGAAGAAATATCATCAATTCTGACCCGCAACCCGCTTTGCGTGCGCTGAACGACAGCGTCGAGGGATTCAACATGGGTGATGCGGGCGCGCAAGGATTCAGCTTGCTGTTCCGCTTCGATCTTCACCAGAACCGATGTGCCGGGTGAAAAGTCATCGCCATGGCTGGCGAGCAATTCCGAAAATACGATGGCTTCATACTGGCCGCTCTGGTCGGACAGGCCGATAAAGGCATAGCGGTTGCCTTTGGCCGAGCTGCGGTCCTGCCGGTAGGCCACGGTGCCCGCGAGACACGCGGTGGTGGCGCTTTTCGCCGCCCGGGCGCTGAATTCCGCCCAGCTGATAACACCCTCGCGCTCAAGGATGGATTGATATTCATCTAGCGGATGCCCCGACACGTAAAAGCCGATGGCTTCCAGCTCGCGCGCCAGGCGTTCGATTGGCAACCAGGGTTCTGCAGCATCGCGCAGGATCAGTTCACGGGCGCTCCCCTCGCCAAACAAATCGTTCTGATTGGCATTTTCAGATGTTGCGGCGGCGCGCAAAATACGCTCTGAATTGGCGAACAGTTTGCCGCGATCCGGTTCAAACTCGTCAAGTGCACCCGCAGCGATGAGCGCCTCAAGTCCACGCTTGTTCACCGCACGGCCTTCCATGCGGCGGGCAAAATCGGCAAGAGAGTCGTAATTGCCGTTGTTCTCGCGCTCATCGGCAATATGCCCTGCCGCCGCTCGGCCCATATTCTTGAGCGCGCCAAGCGCATAGCGGATGGAATTTTCACCGGCGCTGAAGTCCGCATATGAGGCATTTACACTTGGCGGTTCGATGGTAATTCCCGCCCTTCGCGCATCCTGAACGAAGATATTCAGCTTGTCGGTGTTGCCCATATCCAGGGTCATGGACGCGGCGAGAAATTCGACGCGATGGTTGGCCTTCAGATAGGCGGTTTGATAGGCCAGCAATGCATAAGCGGCGGCGTGGGATTTGTTAAAACCGTAACCGGCGAATTTCGCCACCAGTGCAAAAATATATTCAGCGTTGCCGCGCTCGACTTTATTGGCTACGGCGCCTTCCACGAACCGCGTCCGCTGCTGGTCCATCTCCTTCTTGATTTTCTTGCCCATGGCGCGGCGCAGCAGGTCCGCTTCGCCAAGCGAATAACCTGACAGCACCTGGGCAATCTGCATCACCTGTTCCTGGTAGATGATGACCCCGTAAGTTTCCTCCAGAATGGGTTTGATGAGAGCATGGAGATAGTCCGGCTCTTCGGTCCCGTGCTTGCGGTTGATGAAAGACTCGATGTTGGCCATGGGGCCCGGGCGGTACAGGGCGACCATGGCGATGATGTCTTCAAACCGGTCGGGTTTCAGCTTGCGCAGGGCGTCGCGCATGCCGGTACTTTCAAGCTGGAACACGCCAACGGTTTCAGCCTCGCAGAGCAGGGCAAAGGTGCGTTCATCGTCAAGCGGCAGGCGGGCAGGATCGATATCCTCGCCGCGGTTGGCTATTAACTGCTTGGCCTTTTCAATGACCGTCAGCGTTTTCAGACCGAGAAAATCGAATTTGACGAGACCTGCGGCCTCCACCCATTTCATATTGAACTGGGTCGCAGGCAGGGAGGAGCGCGCATCGCGATACAGCGGCACCAGCTCGGTGAGAGGCCGGTCGCCGATAACGATACCGGCCGCATGGGTCGAGGCATGGCGGTAGAGCCCCTCCAGGCGCTGGCCGATATTCAGCAGCCGCGCGACAATAGGTTCGCGGTCACGCTCTTCACGCAATTTGGGTTCCGTGGCGATGGCTTCGCCGAGTGTGACAGGATTGGCCGGATCGGCGGGTATCATCTTGCACAACCGGTCGACATGGCCATAGGGCATTTGCAAGACGCGGCCGACGTCCCGCAACACCGCGCGCGCCTGAAGTTTTCCGAAGGTGATGATCTGGGCCACCCGGTCGTCGCCATATTTCTCCTGAACATAAGCGATCACCTCATCGCGCCGGTCCTGGCAGAAATCGATATCGAAGTCCGGCATCGACACCCGTTCGGGGTTGAGAAAGCGCTCGAACAGCAAACCGAAGCGAATGGGGTCGAGGTCGGTAATGGTGAGCGCCCAGGAGACAACCGAACCGGCCCCCGATCCGCGCCCCGGCCCGACCGGGATTTTGGCGTTCTTGGCCCATTTGATAAAATCGGCGACGATCAGGAAATAGCCCGCATAGGTCATGCGCGTAATGATTTCCAGCTCGCTCTCAAGACGCTGCCAATAGAGAATTTCCTCAAACCCGGCCGCCGGCCCTTCTTCGCTCAGCCTTTTGCGCAACCCCTTTTCGGCCTGGGTCTTCAGCTCCCCGGCCTCATCTTCAAGCGAAGCGCTGTGCGGCAATATCGGTTCACGCGTGCGCGGGCGATAGGCGCAGCGCCGCGCAATCTCGACCGTGTTGTCCAGCGCTTCGGGCAAATCATCGAACAGCGCGGCCATTTCAGCGGCGCTCTTGAAATAATGCTGCGGGCTCAGCCGCCGCCGGTCATCGACAGCGATATAACTGCCCTCGGCGATGCAAATAAGCGCATCATGGGCCTCGAAATCATCAGGCGTTGGGAAAAATGGCTGATTGGTGGCAACCAGCGGGATGTCGAGCGCATAGGCGAGCGACAGCAGCTCCGGCTCGACAAGCTTTTCATCCTCCAGACCATGGCGTTGCAGCTCCACATACAACCGGTCGCCGAAAACCGCGGCCAGCCTTTCAAGCCTGGTGCGGGCCAATGCCGCATTTCCAGCCAGCAAAGCCTGATCGAGGGGCCCTTCCGGCCCGCCGCTCAGCGCTATCAACCCGGTATGATGCTGGTCGAGAACATCAAATGTGACGAACGGGCCGGACGCATCGTCATGGTCAAGGAAGGCCTTGCTGGAAAGCTGCAACAGATTTGCGTATCCGGCTTCGTCCCTGGCGAGAACAACGAGCGCGCCGCCAGCTTCTTTGGCGGGAATAGCGCTGTCATGCCTGGCTTCAAGCTTGCCGCCATTGCGTTTTGCGTCGGCGAAATCCACTCTCAGGGTGCACCCGATGATGGGCTGCACGCCTGCCTGGACAAGCGTTTCGGAAAATTCCAGGGCGCCAAAGAGGTTATTGCGGTCGGTGATCGCCAGCGCCGGCATTTTGCAGGCCACGGCCAGCTCGGCGAGCCTGGAGATTGGCAGTGCCCCTTCAAGCAGCGAATAGGCGGAATGAAGGTGCAAATGCACGAACGGGCGTGTGCTCTCCTTCGCTGCCATAATATACTCCCCGGACCCGGTTGAGGGTCAGAATGCCAGATTCGCCCGATGGGAGAAATCCGGGAACGCCAGTAATCCTAGATATCAACAGGGGCGATTTCAGCCAATTTGCCCTGGTCCAGCTTCCATGTGCGGCTCATGCGCCGGGCCAGATCGAGATTATGGGTGGCGATGATCACCGTGAGGCCGGCGCCGTGCACCAGTTTCAGAAGTTGGTCGAAGACGGCGCCCGCCGTTTTCGGGTCGAGATTGCCGGTTGGCTCGTCGGCGAGCAGAAGTTTGGGAGAATTCGCGACAGCGCGGGCAATCGCCACACGCTGTTGTTCGCCGCCTGAAAGCTGACCGGGGCGATGTTCCAGCCTGTCGGAAAGTCCCAGATCGCCAAGCAACTGGCGGGCGCGGGCTTCGGCCTGGGCTTTGGCAACGCCAAGGATCAGCTGCGGCAGAGATACATTTTCCAGCGCGGTGAATTCGGCCAGCAGATGATGAAATTGATAGACGAAGCCGATCTTGGTCCGCCGCATCAATGTCCGCTCACGATCGGAAACCGCGAGGCAGTCGATGCCGTCGAGAACAACGCTGCCCTTATTCGGGCGATCGAGAAGCCCCAATATATGAAGCAGCGAAGATTTACCTGCGCCGGACTGGCCGAGCAGCGCCACCGTTTCGCCGGCAAAAACATCCGCCGACGCCTGCTTGAGAATCTCAATATTCCGGCCGCCCTGATGAAAGGTCAGGTCGATGTCCCGGAGGCTCAGTAGAGGTATCGCGTCGCGGCTGTCCAAAGGCTCACTCGTATCGCAGAGCTTCGACAGGGTCGAGCTGACTTGCCCGCCAGGCGGGATACAAGGTGGCGAGCATGGACAATATCAATGCCATGAGCACCACGGTCGTGACCTCGCCAAGGTCCATTTCAGCGGGAAGTTGAGAAAGATAATAGAGTTCCGAAGGGAACAGATTGGTGCTGGTCAGATAGGAAATGAACTGGCGGATTGACTCAATATTGAGACACACGGCGACACCGAGCAGAAGCCCGGCCAGAGTGCCGGCCACGCCGATGCTTGCGCCGGTAATAAAAAACACCCGCATAATCGCGCTGCGTGTCGCGCCCATGGTGCGCAGAATGGCGATATCGGCGCCCTTGTCCTTGACCAGCATTATCAGCCCGGAAACAATATTCAGGGCGGCCACCAGAACGATCAGCGTGAGGATGAGAAACATCACATTGCGCTCGACCTGAAGGGCGCTGAAAAAGCTCGAATTGCGCTGGCGCCAGTCGGTTACATAGATCGTGGAACCGCCCGCCTGCAGAATTGCCGGGCGCAGATCACCAACTTCGTCGGGGTCGTTCAGCATGATTTCCAGCACGGATACAGTTTTCTTTTTGTTGAAATACCGCTGCGCCTCGTTCAGCGGCATGAAGATGATGGAATTGTCATACTCCGACATGCCCATTTCGAATATGGCGTTCACATTGTATCGCTTGACCCGTGGCGCGATACCGAAGGGGGTCGATGCGCCGCGCGGCGCAACCAGGGTCACCTTGTCGCCAACCCTGAGCCGCAACTGGTTGGCAAGCCGCGATCCCATGGCAAGCCCGTTGCCTTTGTCAAACTTGTCCAGTGTCCCTGACCGGATGTTCCCCGATATGGCGGTGAGGGATTTCAGGCTTGTTTCGGAAAGTCCACGGATCAAGGCGCCAGTCGCCAGTGTCGTGGTGGAGGCTATGGCTTGTCCCTCGATCAGGGGGAGGACGCTTTTCACGCCCGCCACTTTGCGCAACCGCGCGGTAACGTCTTTATAGTCGGTGAAATTACCCGTCATGGAGTGAATGATGACGTGACCGTTCAGCCCGAGGATCTTGTCGAACAGCTCGTTGCGGAATCCGTTCATCACCGAAAGTACAATGATAAGGGTCGCCACTCCCAGCATGATGCCGAGGAATGAAAATCCGGCAATGACAGAGATAAAGCCTTCCTTGCGCCGCGCGCGCAGATAACGCAGCGCGATCATCCACTCGAACGCCGCGAATGGCCGCCCGGTATGTTGCGTCGCGTTCATATTTCCACCCAAAGTCAATCCGTTAAATTGTCAGTGTTCCAGGATACGTGCGAGAGCCGCTTCCGGTGTCATGGAGTCGCGCTCACCCGTATCGCGCCGTTTGATCTCGACCTCACCCAGTTTTACGCCCCTTGGTCCAACGATGATCTGCCAGGGCAGACCCAGTAAATCCATTGCCGCGAATTTGGCGCCGGCGCGCTCGTCCTTGTCGTCATATAGAACATCCACTCCGGCATTGCCCAATTGCGAATATAAACTCTCGCAGGCCGCGTCGGTATCACGGTCTCCAGCCTTCAGATTGACAAGGCCAACCCGGTAAGGCGCGACCGGATCGGGCCAGATGATGCCGTGTTCGTCGTGGCAGGCTTCGATGATGGCGCCCGCCAGCCGGGATACGCCAATGCCATATGACCCGCAATGGAGTGTCACCATCGAACCGTCAGGCCCCTGCACCTTGCAATTCATGGTTTTGGTATATTTTGTCCCGAAGTAAAAAATATGTCCAACTTCGATGCCCCGCGCGGTGACGCGATTTTCCTTCGCGACTTGCCGCTCAAAACGCGCCGGGTCATGCTTGTCATCGGTGGCGGCATATTTACCGGTCCATTGCTGGACAACAGAGCCGAGATCGGCGCTGTAATCCGTGTCTTCGCCGGGCGCGGATCGCTCGATCAGATCGCGGTCGCAATGGACCTGGCTCTCGCCTGTGTCGGCCAGCACGATGAACTCATGGCTGAGATCCCCGCCTATGGGACCGGTGTCAGCGGCCATGGGAATGGATTTTAGCCCCATGCGCTCGTAAGTGCGTAAATAGGCGACAAACATTTTGTGGTAGGACCGGCGCGCATCCTCCGGCGTCAAGTCAAACGAGTAAGCGTCTTTCATCAAAAATTCACGCCCGCGCATCACGCCAAAGCGCGGTCTGATCTCGTCGCGGAATTTCCACTGGATGTGATAGAGATTGCACGGCAGATCGCGGTATGATTTTACCGAGTCCCTGAATATCCCGGTGATGAGTTCCTCATTTGTCGGGCCGTAGAGCATTTCGCGGTCATGGCGATCGGTGATGCGCAGCATCTCCTTGCCATACTCCTCATAGCGCCCGCTTTCGCGCCAGATACCGGCCGGCTGAATCGTCGGCATGAGCAGCTCTATGGCCCCTGCCCGGTCCTGTTCTTCGCGGACGATCTGTTCGATTTTGCGCAATACACGCAGGCCGAGTGGCAGCCATGAATAAATCCCCGCACTCGACTGGCGGATCATGCCCGCGCGCAGCATCAACCGGTGCGAGACGATCTCCGCTTCCTTGGGATCCTCGCGCAAAATGGGTAAAAAATACCGGCTCAGCCTCATAGGCGCCGCCTGTTGAGTGGTGTTGGTCTGGTTTTCGCGATACCCATGGCGGCCACGGCGGGCGCTAAAGCTCGATGGAGTGCCAGCGCTCAGTCTAGGGATGATTGCGCGCTAATAGCTTACTTTGGTGGGGGTAAGCAATCCCGCCGCCAATCGTGCCCGTTGAATGAGAATTGGTTTGTCGCCGGGTCGAACGCGAAAGTGCCGCCATACAACTCGATATCCCTGCCGGCAATCTGTTTGGTGCCCAGTTTGACACCAACGCCGACGCCTGCGGGAAACATGCTGCTGAACCCCTTCGGCGGCTCCGCTGGAATTATCGGTCGGCCCCAGGGATCGCGCCCTGGAATATATTCCGCCCCGGCGCCTGGCGGCAGGGCGACGCAATCGGGGCGTATGATCAGTCCGTATTCATGATGCTGGCTGTTCGACCAGCGCGGAGTGAAATGATCGAATGGATCGCTTGTATAGGCGCCGCTGCGCGCCAGGTTCGGTATGAGCGCGACAATGCTCGCAAAAACGAGCAGATAGATGCCAAAACCCGGTGTGGTGTTTATTCCATGTCTCATCGCCGTCAGTATAGGCGCAATGCGATTAAAGGCGCCCTAACGTCATTTGGCTTAAAGCGAACATTGCGTTTAGCATATTAATGTATTGAAAATGCTGAATAATATCCTTCAGTAAGCATTTTCTGCGACCAGCTCAAAAAGAAAATGACAATGTCATAACATTCCTATAGTGTGAGCGAACAACAACAATGTTGTTCCGGACCATACGTCCTTGCCTCGCAAAGAGGCACATTTCTTGGTCCAAGTCTTGGGAGGATTGCCGCTCCAAACGCTGCCGGATGGGTTTCGATTTCCACAGCACCTTCCCCACTGAATATTTCTTGCCTGTCTTGCGTAAATGCAAGGCGTGCACGTTTCAGGGGGATCCGAATGGAGCAGGACGACTAGGAAGCAAGGTCTCGGGCCTTGCTTCTTTTTTTGGCATCCACGCGGCACTCACTGCACGCTGGCGGCGTCTTCGAAGCGCGGCAGAAACGGGATGCCGTCAAGCGTGACGACGCCGCCCTCCAACAGCCAGTAAATCACCGCGAATATGACCGCGGCGGCAATCGTCGTCACAACGAGTTTGGCCACAAGCTTCGGCGCGGCGGGCGCGCTTTCCGGTGTGCCGGGCACAATATCGCCGGCCTCCTGCTGCGTGGTCACGCCAAAGGGGAGAATCGCGAACAGAATGATCCACCAGCAAATAAAGTAGATGGCGATGGCGAGTACCGGGTTCATGGGGGTAACATTGTAGCCTTCAGGCCTGCTCCAACTCGACCAGGGTACCATTGAAATCTTTGGGGTGCAGGAACAGCACCGGTTTGCCATGGGCGCCGGGTTTTGGCTGGCCATCGCCGAGCACGCGCAACCCCTCATTCAGCAGCCGGTCCCGCGCCGCTTCGATGTCATCCACCTCGTAGCAAATATGATGGATGCCGCCAGCTAAATTGCGTTCGAGAAATTTTGCGATGGGAGAATCCTCCCCCAACGGCTCCAGAAGCTCGATTTTGGTATTTGGCAACTCGATAACCCCGGTCGTGACGCCATGGTCCGGCAGGGGCACGGGGTCCGACACCTGTGCACCAAGCGCGTCGCGGTACAGGGCCGCGGCGCGCGCAAGATCGGGCACGGCAATGGCCACGTGATTAAGGCGTCCAATCATGGCTTTAGTAATGGTCTCCCTATACAACCGTGACCATAACACTACAGGGCGGTTTTTTGCCCCAATGGGCGTTCACTTGCGCGCGCACGGCCCGGCGCACCGCTTCGGCGACCATCGCACTGTCACGCCGCCGGGGACGGGGTATCCCGTCCAGCGCGCCATGGATGGCTTGCACAATGACATCTGCGAAAAGTATCCCGTTCGCCGTGGCGGCGGGAATGCCGATCATCGTGATTTGCGGCTCCGCTACGATATCGCCTTTGGAGGTCAGCACCACAGATACCGCAACCGCGCCGGCTAATGACAGACGCCGCCGGTCTTCAACCGGCCCATCGCCGGCAACAACCGGCAGCCGGCCATCCATATAGACGCGCCCGGACTGGACCTCGCCGATGATCTCCGCCGGGCCGGGGCAGAGGCGGACCAGTGACCCGTTGCGCGGCGTTACGACGGATTTGACGCCAAAGCTCCGGGCCAGATCTGCCTGCGCTTCGAGATGACACGCTTCGCCATGCATGGGAACCAGGATATCGGGTTTGAGCCAGCTATACAGCTTCTCCAGTTCTCCACGTCTCGGATGACCGGAAACATGGATCAAAGCGTCCCTGTCGGTGACCACATCGACACCCAAATCCACAAGCTTGTTCTGCAAATTTCCGACAGCTTTTTCGTTGCCTGGAATGGTTCGGCTGGAAAACAGCACCATATCGCCGCGCGAAAAACTCACGCGCGGGTGGTTGTCCGACGCAATGCGTGCGAGCGCCGCGCGGCCCTCTCCCTGGCTGCCCGTACACAGCGCCATCACCGTTTCTCGCGGCAAATGACCATAATCGTCTTCGCTCAGGATATCGTAGCCCGAAGGCAGATAGCCGGTTTCTTCCGCCACCTGCACCACACGCTTCATGGCGCGCCCGACAATCACGATGTGACGGTTTGCCGCCACCGCCGCGTCCATCGCCGAGCGCAGCCGTGCGACGTTGGATGCGAAGGCCGTAACCGCCACACGGTGCGGGGCGTTGGCGATAAGCTCGCCAAGTGTCTTCGCCACATCGGCTTCAGAGGGTGAAAGTCCGTCGCGCATGGCGTTGGTGGAATCGCAAATCAGCGCGTCTACCCCCTGCTTGCCGATCTTTCTGAGCCGCTTCTCGTCCGTCGCCGCCCCGGCCACCGGTGTTGTATCGAGTTTCCAGTCGCTGGTGTGAAACGCGCTTCCCAACTCGGTTTGAATCAGCAGCCCATTGCTTTCGGGGATCGAGTGCGCCATGTCGACGAGCTCGACATGGAATGGCCCGATATCGAGTTTTGCGCGCGTCGGGATTTCCTCGATCGGGATGTCGCCCTCCAGCCCCTGCTCGATGAGCTTGGCGCGCAGCAGCGCCGCGGCAAAAGGTGTCGCATAGAGCGGGACGCGCAACCTTGGCCAGAGAGATATGACCGCGCCAAAATGATCCTCATGGGCATGGGTGAGGATTATTCCCTCGAGATTGCCGCGCTGCTCCTCGATGAAGCGGATATCGGGCAGGATGACGTCGATGCCAGGCTCGCCCGGTCCGGCGAAGGTGACGCCAAGATCGACCATCAGCCAGCGGCGTTTGCGGGCCGGTCCAAACCCGTAAAGATACAGGTTCATGCCAATTTCGCCGATTCCCCCTAATGGGAGAAAAACGAATTCTTTCTGTTGTTTGGTGTTTTTTCTAGCCATGAAGGATTAGGAAACTGCGCGGTTACTCGTGTGCGTTATAGCGGGAACACGTCGCCTGTGGTTATATGTTTTTCGCTGCCGTCATCCAGAACCAGTATGAGCGCGCCTTCCCCCGTGAGGCCGCCATAGACGCCCTGCACCCGGCGGTCGCTGAGTTTGACCTGAAGCGGTGCATTTAAGGGCAGCGCGCGCGCCATCCAGCGTTCTC
>JADFHH010000072.1 GCA_022567275.1 Pseudomonadota bacterium
GGGAATGCACCAGAATCGCCTGCTTGTCTAGGGGGCGGCGTTTTGGCATGTTGGCGCGCATAATCAATGCGGGGGATTGCGACAAGATGAAACTGCTGCTTCGTATCGCGGTTATGGCGCTGTTTATCACCGGTCAGACCGTTAACGAAACGCTTGCCACGGCGGCGGCCGGGCCGGTGTCATTCGAGCAATCCATCGCCACGCTTGTGCTTGCGAGTCTGGGGCAAGCCCCCGGTGGCGAAGATCGCAAGGCAGTGCTGCGCCTGCACCTGCGGGCATACTATGCCGGCTGGAATGTTGCGCCGATATGGGTTGACGAGAACGGGGCAACGAAAAAGGCGCGCGACGCGGCACAAGAAATCCGCGCCGCGGACGTCTTTGGTCTGAACCCGAAAGATTACGTTATCCCCGCGCTGGACGGCGCGGCGACCACGCGCGAAGACCTCGCGCGCCTTGAGCTGGCGATGACCCGCACGGTGCTCGAATTTGCCCATCACGCCAAGGCCGGGCGGATTGCTCCGGGCAGAGCCGGCCACTCGCTGAACAAACCGGAATCGCTAACAAACCCGCGCGGGTTTCTGGACGCGCTTCGCGCCGGCGGCGACGTAGCGGCACTGTTGCGCGGCCTGCACCCCAGGCATCCGCAATTCGTGGCGCTGCAAAACAAGCTCGCCGAACTTCGCGGCGGGGGTAAGGATAGCCCCCGCATTTTAATTCCCGGCGGGCCGGTTTTGCGTACCGGCGTTGCCCATGAACATGTGGCGCTGTTGCGCAAACGCCTCGGACTGGAGGGCAAATCGAACCGGTTTGACGATGCGCTCAAGGCCGCGGTCATCGCCTTTCAGAACAAACAGGGACTGAAAGCCGACGGCGTGGCGGGAAATGTTACGCGCCGGGCGCTGAACGGTGCTGCCAACGAACGTCTCATCATGCGCATTCTCGTCAATATGGAGCGCTGGCGCTGGCTTCCCGATGATATGGGCGGCGGCGCCGGGATTTATGTCTGGGCCAACATCCCCGAATTCCGGGTGCGCATCGTGAAAAATGGCGAAATTGCTTTTACCGAGCGTGCGATCGTCGGCAAGCCCGGCAAACAGACGCCGGTTTTTTCCGACGCCATGGAGTGGATTGAGTTTCACCCGACATGGTATGTGCCAAACTCCATCAAGGTCGAAGACATCGCACCAAGTCTGCGCCGCCCGGCCAGCAAGGTAGTGGAGCGTTATCACTTGAAAATCGATTGCGGCCCGCTCGGCCGTGACTGGAGGACAATCGACTGGGAGACGACCGACATTCGCAAATGCAGCGTCTCTCAGCCGCCGGGCGAACGCAGCGTGATGGGCTATTTCAAGTTCAAGTTTCCCAATGCCCATGCCGTCTATATGCATGACACGCCAGCAAAGCGGCTGTTCAAATCCGCCATACGCGCCTACAGCCATGGTTGCGTGCGCATCCAGAACCCGCGCCGCATGGCCGAAGTTCTGCTGGCCCATGACAAGGGGCTCACCGCATCACGCATTGATACAATCCTCAAAGGCCCCAGACGGCTGCACAAGGAAGAGCTGACCCGGCATGTACCGGTGCACATGACCTATTTCACGAATATTTTCGATAAGGACGGCGCCTTGCGCACGTTGGCCGATCTCTATGGTCACGACCGCCGTCTGGCGCAGCTGCTCAGGGGCAAGGGGCGCTTGCTGCCCGTCCCCGTCTTCGCCAGCAAACACAAACGCAAAAAGCGCATCATGCAAACCGCTCAGGAAACGGCGTGGAGCGAAATGCTCACTGTGAATTAGAGCCCGGACCCCAAGGCAAGCCGCCGTCTCGCATGAACCGTCAGGCGACCCGGTCCTGTTCGGCCTTGAGCCGTTCGAGTTCGTCCTTGATCTGGAGTTTTTTACGCTTGAGTCTGGAGAGCCTCAGATTATCGGCCGAAGGCCGCGCCAATTCATTGCCTATCTTTTTCTCCAAGACACGATGTTTTTCACTCAATTCAGTGGCATGTGCGTCAAGCGTCATCGGCTCCTCCACTGTGGTCAGATTCGCAATGTTGCAAGTGTGACAAATTGATATCGGTTTGTCCAATCGGTGCGGGATAAAGTGTGGTGAAATGCCACCGTAAGCGCAGTTTTATCCAACGCCCTTGCGTGCAAGCTCGATCGCCGCGATACTTCACCTGCGGCTGGAGAACGATCCGGCCGGACGCGAGCTGTAAAGGCTACGGAATGGACCAAGATGAGCAGCGGGAACTCCAGGAGAGTCTCGCCAGACTAAAGCAGGAGCACCGGGATTTGGACAACGCCATCGACGCGCTGGAACAATCGGGCCATTGCGACCCGTTACAGTTGAAGAGGCTCAAGAAAAAGAAGCTTCAATTGAAAGACGAAATATCCCGGGTCGGAGATCATCTGCTCCCGGACATCATTGCCTGAGCTTCAGACAGGTTTGAAGCTGTTGTCACGCTCTGTGTGTGGCCCGCCCCTTCGCTTCATACATCAGCTTGTCGGCACGCTCGAGCGCCGCGGCAATCGTGTCGTCGGCGCGCAGCAGGGTGACGCCCGCCGTCAGGGACATGGGGATTTCCTTGCCATCATGTACGAGCCCGCTCGAGGCTAGCGCGCGGGCCAGCTGATCGGCTTTCTTCGCCGCCGCGTCCTTGCCGGCGCGATGTAACAGGACAGCGAATTCATCACCGCCAAGGCGGGCGACAATGTCTGAGCGGCGCACATTTGCAATGAGAATATCGGTCACATGAAACAGCGCCGCATCACCCGCGCCATGGCCGTGGATATCGTTGATGGCCTTGAAATCGTCGAGGTCGATATAGATCAGGCTGACATCCGTGCCGTGGCGGTCGATATAGGCCAGCGTGCGCGCCAGTTCCCGGTCAAAGCCGCGCCGGTTCAGAACCGGAAGCAGGACATCTTCGTCCGCCCTGTTCTCAAGTTCGATGACCCGGCCCCGGGCGGCATTCAACTCTTCCTTCAGCCTGTCGAGCTCGGCCATAAGCTGACCGACCGCCGAGCGCGCCGCGGGCGGAAAATCCGACTGCTGGATCGCCGAAAGGGTCTTTGCCGCCAGTGCTTGCCGGCGCGGCCCGGCCGCACGGATTTTCTGGCCCGGGCGCGCGCCGGGCTGTTTTTCCATTCGGGTCTGTTTGGCCTTGTTCGGCATCGTAATTCTATTGATCTGTGGCCATTGATTGTCTGGCAAGCACGCGGAGGTGTTGTCCAGGAGAATAAACTTGCCTGCAAGCCGTTAACATTCGGTTCACCATGCTGGCACGCCTGGCGACTTTCCAGCAGAACTGTTCCGTCTTGCCTTGTCAATCAGGCCCGCCTCCCTATAATCGCGCGCTTTCCTGGTCGAGAGTACAGGATCCAATGCAATGAACAAATCCACGCCGCTTGTCGGCATCATCATGGGCAGCCAGTCGGACTGGCCGGTGATGAAACATACCGCCGCGACACTCGATGAGTTGGCTATCGCGTGCGAAGCGCGGATCCTCTCCGCCCACCGCACCCCTGACCGGCTGCACAGCTATATGGGCGACGTGCGCGAACGCGGTCTCAAGGTGATCATCGCGGGCGCGGGCGGGGCGGCGCATCTTGCCGGCGTCGCGGCGTCTTTGACCCTGCTCCCGGTGTTCGGCGTGCCGATGCAAACCAGCGCGCTTGGCGGCGAGGACAGTCTCTATTCGACCGTGCAGATGCCGGCGGGCATTCCGGTCGGCACGCTTGCGATCGGGCGCGCAGGGGCCGTCAATGCGGCGCTGCTGGCCGCCGCCGTGCTGGCGCTCGGCGATGCCGGGCTTGAGAAACGCCTCGGCGCATGGCGCAAGGCGCGCGCCGACGCGGCGCCGCTGGAACCGGAAGACTGACCGCGCGCGCTGAAGAAGCGATTCACGATTTTTTCATGGCCTTCGGGCTATGGACAAGCCTGCGCCCTTTTGTTACACGATGGCGCGCACGGGCTGGCTGTAGCGCATATCCGCCGCCGCATTGAAGCCCGTCCAGAAGGTTGAATTTTAAGGAGATTTGTCACCCGTGCAAGTCGTCGTCCGCGATAACAATGTCGATCAGGCGCTCAGAGCGCTGAAAAAGAAGATGCAGCGCGAGGGCATCTTCCGTGAAATGAAGCTTCGCAACTTCTACGAAAAGCCGTCCGAGAAACGCGCCCGCGAAAAAGCCGAAGCCATTCGCCGCGCCCGCAAGCTGGCGCGCAAGAAGGCGCAGCGCGAAGGTCTGATCCCCGCCGGCAGGAAGAAGCCCGCCACCCGCGGCCGCCGCTAGAGGCTTACCTGAAATCCGAACATCCCGCATGCCGTTGAGCATCACTTTTCCGCGCGAATCACCTGCACATGCGGATAAGGGATCGAGATGCCGGCCTGGTCGAGCGCGTATTTGACGTCGCGAACCAGCTTCCATTTGACATCCCAGAAATCCTCGCGTTTGGCCCAGGCCCGGAGTCGCAGATCGACGGAGCTGTCCCCCAGATTGATCACTTTCACCTCCGGTCCGGGTGAGTCGAGCACGCGTCCCTCACCCTGAACCAGCTTGAGAAGGAGCGTGCACGCCTTGTCGATATCATCGTCATAGGAAATGCCCACCACCATCTCGAGCCGCCGGGTCGGCAGCCTGGAACAGTTGGTGATCGAATCCGACCAGATCTTCGAATTCGGGACCGTTATCAAGAGACCCTCCGGAGTCCGTATCTCGGTCACGAACACGCCGATTTCGACGACCGTTCCGTTGCCCCCCGCCGTCTCCACATAGTCGCCGAGATGAAACGGCCGCAGAAACAGCAGCATGAGCCCGGCCGCCACATTTTGCAGCGTGCCTTGCAGGGCGAAGCCGATGGCGAGGCCGGCGGCGGCGAGCACGGCGATGATGCTCGTGGTCTGGATGCCGAATTCGGCGAGCACCAGAATGGTGGTGAAAACGAGGATGCCATAGCGGGCGATCTGCCCCGCGACAGGTATCAGCGTCTTGTCTAAATGCTTCAGCTTGTCAAGCCGGCCCCGGATTGTCCGGTTGGCCCAGCCCGCCAGCAGAAAACCGGCGATGAAGATGGCAATAGCGGTTATAAGGCTGAGACTATATTCGACGCCGAGATTGACCAGCTCGGCCGCCACCGCGTTATATTCATACACCTTTGCAAGATCGTTCATTGCATCCCCCGCGATGCTGACTCGAGCGCCAATCGAGTCGGACTCTTAGCATGAGTCTATGGCAGGGCGTCCAGAAACGCCCGCACCCTTTCCCACGCGCCATGGTCGAACAGATCGGAGTGATGCCCCTCGGCAAACAGCTCAAGCTTTTTCGGTTCGTTGGCGGCGGCGTAAACGCGTTTGCCCATGGCGACGGGAATCACCTCGTCCTGTTCGCCATGCAGGACCAAAAGCGGCGCCTTCACCTTCGCGACATGTTCGATATTGCGGTACTGGTCGCTTAACAGCAGGCCAAGGGGAAGAAAGAAATAAGTGCGTTTGCCGACATCGACGGTCGAGGTCAGAGGCGATTCAAGCACCACCGCGCGCACCTCTCTCTGAGCGGCGAGTTGCGTCGCCTGCCCGCTCCCGAGCGACTCGCCATAAAGGACGATGCTCTTCGCCTCCACGCCCGAGCCAAGCAGATGCTCATAGGCGGCGATGGCGTCGGCGACATTCGCGCTCTCGGTGGGCTTGCCCGTGGAGCCGCCATAGCCGCGATTGTTGAGATAGAAGACGCCTGCGCCGTGCTCCCGCATGGTCTCGAACTTCTCCGCGCGCCCCGCCGCGTTGCCCGCATTGCCATGGAAATAGAGAATAGTGGGTTCGCCCGGTTTGGCGGGTGAATGCCAGGCGACAAGGGTCTCCCCGTCATTTGTCTTGAGCTCAACCTCTTCAACGCCGGCAAGCCCGGCTTGGGCGGGTGCGACCCGCGCCGGGTCCGGGAAATACATGAACCACCGCTGGCCGAAATAGGCGGCGATGCAGATGGTCACATATGTGGCGATGATCCAGAGGAGGGTTTGCATGCGTTTTTTTCCGACATCCGATTGCACGGGAGAGCCTTGACGATAGAAAACCCATTAGTCGAAAAGACCGGGTGAAATACTGCCTGCCGTGTCGGGAAGAAGATTTCTAATGATCTGACTCGACCATTCTTCGGTTAAGTTCTTTTTTTCCAGCATTTTTCCGAGCGAATCCGCTGAAACGAATGTGCCACTCAGCGAATTACCGCGCCGCTCAAAAAACTCCGAATTGCTCAATGCTATGGAAACATCGTCGGTCTCCGCTCTCCACTCGTAGACCAACGCGACATGCTTCGACGTGCCAGCGCTAATGTCGGAATAAACTGCTCCCAATAAGTTGAGTTGATCCGGCTCAACACGCAGTCTCAGCTCCTCTTGCAGTTCTCGAATAGCGCAATTCTTGATTGCTAAACCGTTTTGATTGTCTTCTTTGCGAACATGACCGCCAGCCCAGATAACGATTTTTTCGTGCAGGGCATTGTTTTCGTCTCTTTCCCGTCTCCTTAGTCGAAGTATCTCTCCACCTTTGTTTCTCACTATTACGACCGGCAATGCCTGAATTTTCGCCTGATCTTTCTCGACGTTTTCTCGGGAAGAAAACACACCCTCCGAGTCAAATTTCACAATCAGACCATTTGCACTTTGGGAATCAATAGACGCCGCCATGTCAAAATATTCGACAACTATTTTCTTTGGAAGATACAGTATTTCTTCATTCAATTCATCTTCTATCCAATCTAAAATCTTATTCGCAGCTGTTTCGCATGTTTTATCTTTTTTTCCATTGTAACCAGGCTTCGAAGTATTAATTTCAAATACTCTGAAATGAGATTTCAATCTTTTGGCTGTTTCCATGATTACAGATCCCATTTGCTGAAGGACTTCCTCATTCATAATAGACCCTCCGAGACCTCTGAATTTCCAGGATTCCCTGCACATCCGCTCTTTTCCGGCGGGTGCGGGCGGCATGTTCGATCATTCCGGCCGGCAGTTTCGCCGGTTTCAACCGGTTTTGCCTGATTTGGCTACGTCAAGACGGACTCCTCCTGTCGATTGTCACACAAGGCTCAGGCTGCGGCGCAGATTGTAGGCCGTGGCGAGAATCAGAAAGTGGGTTTCGTTGCGCGCCTGGCTGCGGTAGCGCGCCCGCGCCAATCCGTATGAGCGCTTGACGATGCCAAAGAACTGCTCAACCTGCGCGCGCGGCCCGGACACCGCCTTGTTGAACCAGACCTGCCAGTTCTTCAGCGGCGTGTTCCTTGCCGCCTTGTGCATCAGACAGTCCTTGACGCCAAGCTCTTTCAGCCATTCGCGGTGCGCCTTCGAGCCATAGGCCTTGTCGCCGTAAGCCGCCCCTTCATCGCCGCAAATCAGCCCCCTGAAGGCCAAACTATCATGCAATGCGGCGGTCGTCGTCAAAAGCCGCCGGATCAGCCCCGAACCCTGATCGACCCCGATATGCATCTTGTAGCCGA
>JADFHH010000073.1 GCA_022567275.1 Pseudomonadota bacterium
TTCTATCAGCAATTGATGGCGGGTATGCGCACGGCGATTGCGCAAGGTCGCTTCGAGGCGTTCGCGCAGGAAACGCTGGCGCGGCTCGGCGAGGACGTGAAAAATCAGGTTTGACGGCCCTGGAGGGCTTCGATCTGGCATCCCATGATGCCCCATGCGCCATCGGACTGACGCTGCAGCTTGAACTTCGCCAGCCACTCATTGCCCTTCGGACCGGTCAATATCACGCTCTGGATGGCGTCATCGGCCTCGCGTTCGATGCGCGCGAAGGAAAAAATTCTGGCATTGGCCAGCGGTTGAAGTTGCGTCATCAAAACTCGCAGGAACGCATTGGAATCGCCATAATAATCCTTGATGACAGGCGTCAGCGTTTCATAGAGGCGTTTGGCGTCGCGCGCCGTCGCCGCTTGGAGATGGCCGCGGATAGAGGCGCGAATCCGGTCAATTTCAAGCGTGGAGAGGCCGGTCCGGCCAACCCGTGGCGGCAGCGACACCATCTCGCGCGCGTTACCGGGCGCGAATCCAGCCTGACCCGTCAGGGCCGGGTCGTCCAGTCTTGCTGTTTTTTCAGCGGCTTGGGCCCCTGTTGTGCCGACAGCCACTGTTATCGCCAATGTGGCGAGCACCGCTAGAAACTTCATGAGGGAGCCTCCCGGCGGCAATGCCCCCGGCCCGGTTTTCCCGGGCCTGATTATTTGTCTTTACTGTTGATGGGGATTCGTTCGGGCTATTTCAAGGGGTAACGCTGAGATAGCTAGAGGTAGCGCTCGCGGTAGAGCAGATAGAGGCCCGAAGTCACGACCACCATACCGCCGGACAGGGTCCATAGTGTCGGGACGTCATCAAAAATGACATAGCCAAGCACCGGCATGGAGATAAGCCCCACATAAACGAAGGGTGCAACCACTGGTGCGGGTGCATATTTGAAGGACAGGATCAGCAGCCAGTGGCCAAGCGCGCCGGTGAAGCCGTATAATGCGAACAAACCCCAGATGAGCCAGTCCTGCGGCCATTGCCAGACCGCGAACGCGAACGGCGCGGCTATGAGTGTGCCTGCGATGGGGGTATAAAACAGGGTCACCCGCAGCGAATCGTGAGCCGCCATGTAGCGCGTATGAATATTGTAGAGCGCGTAACAAACCATCGCGCCGAAAGCGTAAATGACCGCCCAATGGATGCCGCCGAAGCCAGGCCGTGTCACGATAAGTACGCCGAGGAAGCCAGACAGAATGGCGAGCAGCCTGCGCCAGCCGGCCCATTCGCCAAGCAGTGGTCCGGCCAGCGCCGCCACGAGCAGCGGCGTCAGGAAAAAAATCGTTATCGTCTGGTCGAGTTGAAGATATTTGACGGCGAGAACATTGAACGCCGTGGTCGCCGCCACCAACAGGGAGCGAACAAGCTGATGCAGCGGTTTGTTTGTTGCCGCCATCTGCTTGATCGAGAGTGGCCCCAGCACGGCGACCGTCAGGAGAAAATGAACGGCGAAACGGACCCAGACAACCTCGGCCACCGGGAGCGCGCGCACGTCCACGAGATATTTGGCCGTGGCGTCAACTATCGCGAACACGGTCACGGCGGCGCACATCAATGCGATTGCCGCCACATGTCTGCGTTCGGGTTTGTGCGCGCGAGTTGCGCGCGGTGTACTGATATTCGCCTGGGTCATCGCGCGCGCACTCTATAGAGCGCGGGCGAGGTTGGAAATGCTATTGTTCTGCTGCGTATGTTTCCCTGGAATGAGCGCAATTCGCCTATTGACCGGCCTCCGCACCCACCCTTATGGTCCGCCCGTCCGGCACAGACGGGCCCGTAGCTCAGTTGGTAGAGCAACTGACTTTTAATCAGTAGGTCACAGGTTCGATCCCTGTCGGGCTCACCATTGTTTTCAAGGGGTTAGGCTGGTATGTTGTGGAACATTATGAGAATATCCGACTTTTGGGCTCATTTCATGGCGGTTATTCGCCCCCGGAAACGAGCGGGAGAAAGTAATGAAGTATAACGGAGCGATGCGGTATTCCGGAAACGCGGCCGTGGCATTCGCCGCGCTGTCCGCATTGGCCCTCGGCACGATTTCGCCCGCCCTGGCCGGCACGGGCGCCTGCGATTTGAAAATTCAACTGTCGATGAAAGCGGAAATGATGCCGGGCGGCGCCCATTCCAAGGGCGGCGCGGGCATGAAAATGGATATGGGCAAGATGGCGGGCATGAAGATGGAAAAAATGGCCGGCATGAAGAAGGAAAAGATGGCGGGCATGAAGGGGGCCCACGAACTCCACGACGGACAGTATGGCGGGACATTCTTCATGGCGCCCAACAAGACCCACCATGTGGAGGGGATCCATTCGCGGGAATGCGGGTTCAGGCTCGTCATTTTCAACGCCATGACGCAGCCCATCAACGTCAACCGGTTCGCGGCCTTCGTCAAATACATCCCCGAAGACGAGGACGAGCCCGAAGCCTACCGGATTCTGTCGCCAGCACATGAGGGCAGCGTGTTCGAGGTGGCGAGCGATCCGGAAATCAAGGGTAAATACGATGTCGAACTTTACGTGAAGTTCCCGGGCAGCGACGAACCGGTCATGTTCAATATCCGGACCAGGCACTAGAATCTTGAACCGCTTGGCTGAACCGGACAGGGCTGATACAGAGTCAGAAATTAAGGGGAATAATGGAAGCCATGGCAGGCATGAGATCGGTGGCCGGCATGATCGCCATCGCCGGCGCTCTGGCCGCGAGTCCCGCGTTCGCGGCCAAGAAGTACTCCGGCGGGGAGGTCGGGAATGGCGGCGTCATTCGCGGCTCCGTGGTCTTCAATGGCACGATGCCGGTGTTGAAGATCGTCATTCCGGAAAAGGACCGTGCCGCGTGCGGCGGCGACCGCGAGGAGCCGGCGCTGATAACCGGCCCGAAAAACGGTGTGCGCGACGTCATCGTCTATATCAAGAAGATCGGGCAGGGAAAGCCTTGGGCCAGGCCGGCGAAGGCGGCCGAGTTGAGAAACGTCGAATGCCGGTTCGAACCGCATGTCCAGGTCATGCGCAAGGGCAAGCTGACGATTATCAACGATGACCCGGTTCTCCACAACACGCACGGTTTCTACGGCAAGCGCACGGCGTTCAACATCGCCCTGCCGAAACAGGGAGAGAGAATAAAGGCGTCGCTCAGGCGGACCGGACTGGTCCGCATGGAATGCGACGCCCACGCTTGGATGCGTTCTTATGTCTACGTCGCCAGAAACCCGTATTACGCCATCACCGGTGACGGCGGAGCTTTTTCCCTGACCGGCGTACCGCCGGGCAATTACACGCTCGTCGCGGTGCAGGGGAACGTCAATACGGTCGAAATGCCGGTGACCGTCAAGCCCGGCGGCGAAGCCGTTGTGACCATTGAACTCAAACCATAACGGCCGCAGCGGCTGGCGAACATGAGCCAAGACGGGATGAGAACGGGAAGCGAACCGAAGGCGGACGATCTTATCGATCGCGATCTCATCGCTTTGTGGCTCTACTGGGGCCTGTTCTGGCTGATGTTCGCGCCCTCGGTCGGGATCATGATCTCGACGTTGTTCAATTTCCCCGATTATCTGGGGGATTCCCTTTATCTGACCTTCGGCAGGCTGCGGCCGATCCACGTCAACGGCGTGATTTTCGGCGCCTTTTCGACGCTGTTCATCGGGCTTTGCTATTACATCCTGCCGCGGCTAACCGGTGTGCGGGTGTACAAGGAAAAATGGGGATACGCCCTGGCCTGGCTGTGGAACATCGGCCTCATCGTCGGCATGATCTCGTTGCTGCTGGGCTACAATCAAGGCCTGGAGGCGGGCGAGCTGCCGCTGATTCCCGATATCATGATATTCATCGTTATCGTCGCCCTCGCGGTGCAGTTCACCATGACCGTGGCGCGGCGGCTCAAGCCGGCGATGTATGTCAGCCTTTGGTATCTGGTGGCGGCGTTCGTCTGGACCGTCGCCAATCTGATCCTGGGGTTCGTCATTCCCTATTGGATCCCCGGCATCAACAGCGCCGCGTTTCACGGCCTGTTCCTGCACTATATCGTCGGTTTGTGGATCACCCCGGCGGGCTATGTCCTGATCTATTATTTCCTGCCCGCGAGCGTCAGGAATCCAATTTACAGCCATAAATTATCCATGATCGGGTTCTGGTCGCTGGCGCTGTTTTACCCGTTCGTCGGCATCCACCATTATCTGTTCAGCCCCATCGCCGACTGGGCCGAGACCCTGGCCATCATCACCTCCATGCTGCTGATCATACCGGTGTGGACCGTGTTGCAGAATTTCTTCGGCACCATGATCGGCCGCTGGCACACATTTGGCACCAACCTGACGGCCAAATTCATGATCCTGGGATCGCTGATGTATCTCATCGGCTGTTTCCAGGGGTCGGTCGAGGCGCTGCGCTCGGTCCAGGAGCCGACCCACTTCACCGATTTCGTCATCGCCCATTCGCACCTGACCGTGTTCGGCACCTTCGTCGTCTGGGCGATCGGCGGGACAATCTATGTGTGGCCCAGGCTGTTCGACCGGCCGTTATGGTCCTTCAAGCTCGGCAACTGGTCGTTCTGGCTGATCACCATCGGCATCTCTACGATGGGAATAGTCCTTTCCGCCCAAGGCATCCAGCAGGGATATATGTGGATGGCGGCGACCGAGTGGCTCGACTCCATGGTGGCGATAAAACCCTATTGGGTGGTGCGCACTTTTGCCGGGGCGTCCATGGACCTTGGCATCACGCTGCTGGTCTACAATTTGATGCGAACGGCGCTTGGCTCCCGGCAAGCAATCCGGGAGCCCGGTGAACCGGCGCTGGCGGGAGGTGGGCGATGAATGTGCGTATTGTCGCCCTCGTCGCCGGCGTGTTCTTTATATCCTTGGCGACCTTTCTGCAGGGCATCCTTCCCGCCGTCGTGCCCGAATCGCTGCAGACCCGCGTCGCCAAGGTCGTGCGCACCGATCTGGGCGAGTTGAAATGGATGATCGCCGAGGCGACCGACTACACGCCGGTTCAGGCGCGAGGCCGCAGCGTCTATATTCGCGAAGGCTGCTGGTATTGTCATTCGCAGTTCGTCCGCCCGATCGCCGGCGAGTCGCGGCGCTGGGGTCCGGTAGCCCAGTCGGGCGAATATGCCTTCGATCAGCCGCATCTGTTCTCGACCCGCCGCATCGGTCCGGACCTTTCCCGGGTCGGGCTCAAATACAGCGATGGGTGGCATCTGGCCCATTTCTGGAACCCGCGCATGATCGTGCCCGATTCGATCATGCCGCGGTTCTCAGCGCTGTTCGACATCGCCCCTGAACGGGTGAAAATCGTCACCGGCGACGACGGTAAACGTACTCTTGAGAAGACCGCTGTTAGCGAGACCCTGTTCGATTTCGACTCCAAGCCACGCTTATCCCTGACGCCGAACACCGACGGACTGGTCTTTGTCAGGGAGAGGGGCAAATATCCGGTCATCTTTACGCCGAACGAGGAATTTAGCGGCGAGACCGTGCAACTGATTTCCGCCAGCGAGGATCTGGACGCCCTGATAGCCTATGTGCAGAAACTGGGCACCAACCGCGGCAAGTGGCGGGATCTGTTCGAACCGCAGCAATTGGACGTGACCGATATGTCCATTCCCCGCTCCGAGGAATGGATCGCCTACGGCAAGGAAGTCTACCGGCGACGGTGCTTAGGCTGTCACGGCGCGAGCGGCGACGGCAATGGGCCCGCCGCCACGTTCCTCAAGGTCAGGCCGAGGAACTTCAATCTCGCCGTCTTCAAGTTCCGCATGACGCCGACCGGTTCGCTGCCGACCGGCGGCGATCTTGTCCGCACCATCACCCGGGGCATAAGGGGCACGGCGATGCCGACCTTCCATATGCTGCCGATGAAGGACCGCCTGGCCGTCGTCCAGTACATTAAATACGTACTTGCCGTCGACCGGACCGACGCGGAATCGCCTTACGTGTTCTTCGAGGAGGAACCCCCGCTTCCGCCGATCTATATCGGCGCGCCGCCGGAACCATCAGCGGAGCTGGTCGCCGAGGGACGCGAGGTCTGGCGGAGCGCGAAATGCTGGGAGTGTCATGGCGATACGGGCAAGGGGGATGGCGCCAAGGCGCGCACCTTAAAGGACGATTTCGGCTTTGCGATCCCGCCGGCTAATCTGACGACCGGCCTGTTCAAATCCGGCGCATCGGTGCGGGACATTTATCGCACCATCACCACCGGCCTCAACGGGACGCCCATGCCGACCTACGTCAACTCGTTCACCGAGGATCAGCGCTGGGCGCTGGCCTATTACATTGTGTCGCTCTCGGCCTATACTGATCCGCTGTCGGGAAAGCCGCTGGCCATTACCGAAGGGGACCGCCGGGCGCTTAACGATCCGGAGATCAAGGCCCCGTCCGTCAGGCTCGCCTATGGCGGCAAAAACCAGCCGCGCCGGCCCGATACGGCCAAATATGCAGGCGACGCCTGGGCCAAAAAGCATGGTCTCGAGGAAGCCGGCGGCAAGGCCGGAAATGGGATAAGGAACTAGCAAAATGCTCGAGCTTACTTTCTTTCAATTCCTGATAGCCCTGTGTATGGGACTGGGTGCGGTCTGCATCTTCATCTGGGCTGCGTTGTCGGGGCAATTCAACGATGTCGAGGCCGTCAAATTTCAGATATTGGAGGTGGAAAGCGATGACCAGCAAAACACCACCGGCTGAGCGCGAAGGCGATGCGGCGCCGGGGAACAATTCCGGCATCGCCCATGAGGACGCATTGGAGAGCTATGGCGACGGCTCCGTCTCGGCCCGCCACGGCCGGGTCAATGGCTGGCTTCTGGCCGTCTATGCCGTACTTTTCGTTTGGGCCATGTACTATGCGTATAATTATTGGGGCGGGCTCGGTCCGGGCCTGGATTACTGAAGAGGATCAGGCGATGATTGCCGCGAAGCTGTTGCTGGGGATTGCCATTCTCAATCTGCTCTTCCTTGCGACCGAGGTTGGTATCAACATCATCGGGGTGGCGCTGAATTAGCGCGCGCAGGGCCATGATTCTTAACGAAGCGATCTCGCTCTGGACTTTCGTTATTTTCACGGTCGCGTTCTTCGCCTGGGTCGCGTATCTGGCCTTGAAGAAGTGACGCGCAAGTAGAGACTATGAGCTATTACGCCTTGGTCTTCATTGCCGGGATCGCTGGCAGCTTTCACTGCATTGGCATGTGCGGCGGGTTTGCCTGCGCCCTGGGGGCCGACTGTTCGGGGCGGCGCTCGGCGACGGTGTTGCGCCATTTGTCGTATAATGTCGGGCGCTTGAGCGTTTATGCCTTTCTCGGCGCGCTGGCGGGGTCCCTGCCGGCGGCTCTGGCCGCGTCCGGCAGCGCACCGGTGGTGATCGCCGCCCAGAATGCGCTGGGGCTGCTCGCCG
>JADFHH010000074.1 GCA_022567275.1 Pseudomonadota bacterium
GCACTACGGCGGGTGGGGGGGGTGGAGGGGCAACGGGCGGCGCCAGTACGGCCGCTGGCGGGGGCGCAGGTGCAACTGGCGGCGCCAGTACGGCCGCTGGCGGAGGCGCAGGTGCAACTGGCGGCGCCAGTACGGCCGCTGGCGGGGGCGCAGGCGGCGCTGGTGGTTTACGCAACGGCAATGGCGCGGGCGGCGGCGGCGGGACCGGTTGCGGTGCGGTGGCAATTTGCGGTGCTGTCGCGGATTGTTGCGGTACAATTTCCGTGGAGGTGGCTGGTGCGGGCGGGGGTTCCGGCTGGTCCGGCTTTTTTACTTCCTGCGCTGCTGGACCTTGCGGGGGTGTGGAGGCTTCCTCCGGCCTGGGCTTCACGCCGGGCTTGGGAGCGGGAGCGGGAGCGGATCCCGATACATCGAGTTTCTCAAGCCGTTCAACGTCTTTTTCCATTTTCCGGATAGTGATATATCGCGCCAGCCCGCTGGCATCTATTTTGGGCTTGAGTTTGCCAAGCTCCGTCAGCGGTCCGGTAAAAACCAGCGAGACGCGCGGTTTCACGCCCTTTTCCGCTCCGTCAGAGGATTGCAACACCCATTCACTATCCAGCGTGAGCGATGACAATTGCAAATAGGTGGTAAGGACCGCCTGCCCGTCCGTATCGCTCAGCGTCACCTTGTCGAATTCCAGCACGCCGTTGCGAATGTTGAAGGGCGCCGTAATCCGCGGGAAGGACATTGTCGAGCCGTTCAGATGTTTGGCGACGCGCGCGCCGAGCTCAGCTTCATCGACGCTGTCTTGCCCTTTTTCATCTCCTTCCGAACTGGCGGCGGCGGCGCGTTCCGCGCCAAGCGAAAAGCCCTTGACCGTTCCCGCTTCCACGACAAGCTGCCCCTTGCCGTCGAGACCGAATACAATACCGCGCGGCGTCAGTCCCTCGCCTTTGAGCGATATGTTGAGGCTGGCGGGTGCACTCACCAGCGCTTCGCCAGCTCGCGTCAATGTGAGTTGCTCAAGGCGCAGTCCCTTCGCTTCGGCGGTTGCCGTCAGCGCCAGGCCCGCGCCGCGCGCCGCCAACATCCCGCTTGCCTTGAGCGACCCGCCCTTGAAGCCGCCTTCAAGATTGGAGAAATTGAGCGTGCCGCCCGTTAGCGCTACCTGCATCCTGGCCTTGTCCAGAATCAATCCGCCGGTCAGTTGCAGGCGATCGGCTGCAAGGCTGAGATTTCCCTCCACGCTGGCAAGCAACCCGGTTCTGAACGGCGCATCGGGCCAGTAGTCTTGCGCGCCTGGCACGCCGCGGTTTGCATTTTTGTTGTCACCCTTGCCCCGCCACATGATCATTGGCGCCAGCAGCTGCGGCAACGAGGCCGTGCTCGCCGTAATCCGCGCGTCGACTAAAGGAGTGTCGCGCGTCAGATCGACAACCGCCTGTCCGGAAAATGATGCCCCGGCGATTTTGCCTTGCAAATTGTTAAACCGGTAAACGCCGCTTTTGGACTCGACATCCGCGGTTAGACTGGCGGGCTTTGCCCCGTGACCGGGCGCCAGATGAACCCCGAACAAAGACAGTCCCGCCGCCGTGCTCTGCGTCGTCAAGACGGTTTTGCCGGAAAAGCCACTGCTTTGCGGGGCGATGCGATAGCTGCCTTGCGCAGTCCATTCCAAACCGCCGGCTTTCAACCGGAGCTTTGTTTGCAAGCCAGATTCGGCGGTTCCGGTCACCTCGATCGATGCGGCTCCCTCGCCTTGCCCGAACAGGGCCAGATCGCTTTGCTTCATATGGGGACGCAATTGCTGCAGCAATTCAACGCCCGAGGCGTTACTTATCCTCCCCTCTAGCGAAATATTCCCTGCCGTCCAGTCCGCTGGCACGCCGGCGAAATCCATTTTCATGAACAGATCGCTTTTGCCCAGCGACCCTTCCATCTGTATGCCGAGACCTTTGGCTTGCGAGCCGGGGGCGCGTATCGCCGTGGTCAGCTGGAGCGGGGTCAGCGCGCTCAATCGCTCTGGCGCGATATCGACCAGAGCCGGCATGCCGAGAAACCCGGCGAGAGCGGCAAGACCTTCCCCGCTATCCACATTGACCGTCAGTGTCAGAGTACCCTTTGGCTCCTCCCCCAGACCGGTCATTTTGCCGCCGGCCTGAAGGGTGATATCCGGGGCGGACAAATTGAGCCGGCGAATATCGAGCGCATCCCTGGACAGCGTAAATCTGGTTTCCAGAGCGCTTTCTCCAAGCGAGGGGAGAGTAATTGCGGCAATGCTGACATCCGCCGAGACACGTATTTCGCCAAGCCAGGCCAACGGCGCCTTCGCCTTGACCGCATCGCCATCTTTCGCGCCGCCACTTGAACCGAACAGCTCCCAAAGCGGCATCAACGAAGCATTGGAACCGAGCACTCTGGCCAATTCCACGCGCTCGCTCTGCAAGGAGAGTGCGAGTTCACTCTCAGGCCCGCTGCGATAGCTGAACGCACCCTTGAATGCGGACCCGAACAGATTGCCTTCTCCCTCCTCGAGGGACAATTCGCCGGACCCGGCGTAAAGTTTACCCTCAAGCGAGAATTCCCCCGGCCGTGCAGCCGCGCCCGGCGCGGCCGCGAATCCGGCCCATTTCAGCAGCCGGGACAGCGACTTTCCGGTGACGGAAACCGGACCGGAGAAAACCGCTCCCTTTTTGCCGCTGGCAAGCGTGCCCGAGAGTTTCAGTTCGTTTTTTCCAGGTAAAGTGGCAGTGAGCTCGGAAACGTCCAATTTGCCGCCGGCGGCCGACAAGGTGAGCGAAATGCCGGTCACCAAATCACCCGCGAGAACCGCCTGGTCCAGAACAAGCCTGAGCGATCCCTTTTTGATGCCTGATGTCCGGCGCAGGACTTCGTCCGCCAGGCCGGCCAGGGCCGTGTTCAGTTTCAGCGGAGAGCCTCCCTCCGGCCCGGCCCAGGAGTCCAGATCCACCCAGCGAGAAGACAATGCCCCGCTAACCAGCAGGCCATCATCATAGCTCACATCGAACAGGCCGCGCAGGGTCTGTCTCTTGTTGTTCTTGACGACGGTCAGCTCCAGTTCGGTGAATTCTGCCGCTTGCAACCCGCCCTCGAGTTTGGATTTTATCTCGAATGACGCCGCTTTCTGCGCCTCCTGTTTATCTTCCCCTGTCCCGTTTCCCGTGCGCTCGCCGGCCAGGCGGGCATGGAACCTGCCTTTGAAGAGGGGGAGCGTGGAAAGCCCGTCAACCACACCATCGATCGAGTAGGTTTCACTGGTGTCTGGGTTGCGGACGCCTGCTTTTAGAGTGAATTGACCATTGTCCTCGCGCCGGCCGGTCGAGAAACGCAACTCCCGGTATTTGTCCGCGAGCGTGTACTGGCCGCTGAATTTGTAAGGGCCCTTGAGCGAGCGGGCCGACAATACGCCGTCGAGATTGTCGATCGAGAGATACGGCTCGCTCTTTCCCCGCCACAAATTGATGGTCCCGCCGCTGATGGCGACCGAATTGAGTGTCAGGTCTTTCGGGAGAAAAGGCAGATCGGCCGCTTCCCCGCCGAGATCGGACCAGTTTCCTGAACCGTCCCCGGCAATCCGGAGATTGAGCACCGGAGATTCGATTTCCACCGCACGCGCTTCGATGACGCCGCGCAGCAACGGCGGTACGGAAAGCCAGACCGTAAATGACCGCGCCGCGGCCAGGGGTGTGTCGAACCCGCCCTTGGCGTCGGCGACATTGATCGTCTCGAAGCGAAGCAATGGCGTGGGAAGCAGCCTCAGCGACACGTCGCCGCCGACGTCGACCTTCCGGCCTATCAACCTGGAGGTCTGTGCCTCGAACACGTCGCGGTAGTCGTTCCAGTCAACAAAATACGGCACCGCGAAAATCGCGCTCAGGGCCAGCACCAGAAGTCCCGCCAGAAACAGCAGTAAGGAATTCATCGCAACAAATCCTCCCGGCGCACATCCATATCTTGCCGGGACAATACCAGCCTCGGTCAGGGCTCGGACCCTAGACCACCTTGCCTGGATTAAAAATATTGTGCGGGTCAAGCGCCTTTTTTATGGCGCGCATCACCTCGACCCCTGGTCCGTGCTCGGCTTTCATATATTTCATTTTGCCCGTGCCGACGCCATGCTCGCCGGTACAGGTGCCATCCATGGCGAGCGCCCGCTTCACGAGCCTGTCGAGAAAGTCATGGGCGGCCATGACTTGTTGGGCATTGTCCATGTCGATAAGGAGCAGAACGTGAAAGTTTCCATCGCCAATATGACCCACGATTGGCCCCACCAGTCCTGTCTCGGCGATATCCTTCTGGGTCTCGACCACACATTCGGCCAGCCGTGAAATCGGCACGCACACATCTGTCGCGATGGCCTGCGTACCGGGCCGGTAGGTGCGCGCCGCCCAATAGGCCTCGTGACGCGCCGCCCATAGCTTGCTGCGGTCTTCGGCCCGTTCGGCCCATTGAAAATCGCTACCCCCATTATCCGCGGCAATCCCGGCAAACATATCCGCCTGCTCGCGCGTCGTTACAGGCGTGCCGTGAAACTCCAGAAACAGCGTCGGCACGGGTCGAAGATCCATCTTTGAATGCGCATTGCAGGCTTCGATTTGCGCCTCGTCGAGCAATTCGCACCGCGCCAGCCCCAGGCCCAGCTGAATGGCCGTGATCGTCGCATCGCACGCCCCCTCGATGGTTTCGAAGGTACAGATGGCGGAGCGGATGGATTCCGGAATTCCATACAGCTTTACGGTCAGCTCGGTGATGATGCCGAGCGTACCTTCCGAGCCGACGAGAAGATGGGTCAGGTCGTATCCCGCTGCCGATTTGCGCGCGCGCCGCGCGGTCCGCACGACAGAACCGTCGGCCATGACGACCGTCAGATTGATGACGAAATCGCGCATGGTGCCGTAAAGCACCGCATTGGTGCCCGAGGCCCGCGTCGCCGCCATGCCGCCCATCGTGGCGTCGGCACCCGGATCGAGGGGGAAAAACAATCCTGTATCGCGCAAATGCTCGTTGAGTTGCATACGCGTTACGCCCGCCTCGACGACACAATCCATATCCTCCCGATGAACGGCCAAAACCTTGTTCATGCGGGTCAAATCGAGCGATATCCCGCCATGCGGCGCGTTCAGATGTCCCTCCAGCGACGTGCCGGCGCCAAAGGCAATGATCGGCACGCGGTGCTCGGCGCACAGTTTGACGAGGTCCACGATCTCTTGTGTATTCTCGGCAAAGACGACCGCGTCGGGGGGCTGAATTGGCAGCCAGGTCAGCGTGTTGCCATGCTGCTCCCGCACCGCCGCAGCCGTTGTAACCCTGTCTCCCAGACGCGCGCGCAAGGCGCCGATGACAGGCTCGATCACATTACCCGTTGATTGTTCATCGATCTGTATCGTCATATGGACGGCTTTCGGGCGCTCACTTGTTGCGGAATCGAGTTACACTCTAGCAAATAGAAGGGCTTGGCTGAAAGAAATCAGATGCCTGAGACGAAAAAGCCAGCGCACAGGTCTGTAATCGCGCGATCCATCGAATGGCTGCTGCATCTCGTCAGCGACAGGATGATTCCGAATTTGCGGGAATTCCTGCGCGAGCGTCAGCCTCTGGTCTGGGCAATCGCTCTGGCCATCGGCATCGGCGCCGCCTATTTCGCCATTTTCTTCCGCACGCTTATCGGGCTGTTTCAATTGCCATGGCTGGGAACCCTGAGTGAGAATGTGTATTCAGCCGCGCTAACTACACCCTGGTGGGTCATCTTGCTGGCGCCGGCTGTTGGCGGCCTCGCCGTCGGTCTGTTCCTCCAGCACCTGATGCCGGGACGGCGCGTCCACGGCGTCGCCGATGTGATCGAGGCGCGCGCCCTGCTTGGATGCCGCATTTCCGCCCGGGAGGGGTTGAGCAGCGCCCTTGTCTCCGCTGTGTCGCTCGGCACGGGCGCCAGCGCCGGGCGTGAAGGCCCCGTGGTGCATCTTGGCGCCACGCTTGCGTCGGTACTCCAGGATTTATTCAAGCTGCCGCATACGGCGCGGCGCACCTTGCTCGCCTGCGGCGTCGCCGCCGCCGTTTCCGCCTCATTCAATGCGCCCATTGCCGGCGTGCTGTTCGCCCATGAGGTGATCCTCGCCCATTTCGCGATGCGCGCCTTCGTGCCCATCACCATATCGAGCGTGGCGGCCACCATGATCGCACGCATTCATCTGGGCGATTTTCCAGCCTTCATCATTCCCGACTACCAGATTACATCCTATTGGGAATTTCCCGCCTTCGCCCTATTGGGGGTCACTTGCGCCTGCGTGGCCATCGCCTTTCAATTCGCCATACTCACCAGCGACAGGATTGCGCGAAGCGTCGATATCCCCCTATGGACACGGCCTGTCATCGGCGGAGCGATGGTCGGCTTCATCGCCATCTGGTTTCCACAGGTTCTGGGGGTCGGCTATGACGCCACCGACGCCGCGTTAAAGGATCACTTCCCGCTCACTCTGCTGCTTGTGCTGCTGGTTCTCAAAGCGGTTACCACGGCGATTACGCTGGCCAGCCGATTCGGCGGCGGGATATTCTCGCCATCGCTTTATCTCGGCGCCATGTGCGGCGGCGCGTTCGGGCTGATGGCGGCAAGCGTGTTCCCTGAAATCGCGTCCAGCGAAGGCCTGTACGCCATTCTCGGCATGGGCGCGGTGGCGGCGGCCGTGCTCGGCGCGCCGATCTCGACCACGCTCATCGTATTCGAGCTCACAGGCGGATATGAAATGACCCTCGCCCTGCTGCTCGCCGTTTCCATTTCGACCGGCCTCACGCAAGCCGTTTACGGGCAAAGCTTTTTCCACGACCAATTGTCGTCGCGCGGCATCTTTCTGAAGGAGGGCCCGCACCAGCACATCGTGCGCTCCCTGAAAGTCCGCGACTTCATGCTGCCGATCGAGAAATCCGTTTCAGAGGCGATGGCAGGCCTTGAAGCGGACACCGCCTGGCTGACGCCGGACGACACGGTGGAGTCCGCGCTTCGCGCATTCGACAAGACCGGACTTAACCGCTTGCCCGTTGTGGAGAGCGGCGACACCAGCAAGCTTGCCGGCTGGGCGGAGCAGGTCGACGCCCTCAACGCCTTTAATGACGCATTGATCGAGGCCAGCCGCGAAGAACATAAATAGGGTTTTGTCAATCACCTAACACCGGCTCTTCGCGATGCTATAGTCCGCCTCTATGCAAAAGATTCGCGCAAACCTCTCCGCCGCCCTGCCGCTGTCGGCGCGCGCCATGGCGGTCCCCGCGGACTATCTCGATGCGTTGAATGCCGAGCAGCGCCAGGCGGTGACGCAACTCGATGGCGCCGTGCTGGTGCTGGCGGGGGCCGGCACCGGCAAAACCCGCGCCCTCACCACCCGCATCGCGCATCTTCTGTCTACGGG
>JADFHH010000075.1 GCA_022567275.1 Pseudomonadota bacterium
CTGCCGGAATGTGCGCCGTAGCGCCATTTTTATAAATGGGCTGCGAAGGAATTGGCGAAAGCGCCCCGGTGGTCAGAATGTCGTCCGAACTTTTTTTCGCAAACATCGGATAATCAAAACGCGAAACACCGCCACTACAACCCGCCAGCATGACGGCCAGACCCAGAACGAGACCTTTACCTGCAGCCACGCGCAACGCTGAATCCGTCCGCAGACAACGCAATACTCTACTCATTACCTCACCCCCTAAATACATCAGGATGAGTAAAGCGCATCACCGGTAAAAAACTTGTTAATCAGTGGCGATTGAGCAAGCGATTCGCATTTCCAAAACGGCCCATTGCGCGGCCGTTCGCGTGGCGCGGTGGTTACTGCATGCCCAGAATGCGAGATTGAACGGTCTGTTGACCCGATTCAACCGGTCCCGGCGCGGTTGCGAGAAAATCGCTCTCGTTAGCGGAATTCTTGGTCAATCCGAACACCGGAAAGTTGAACCCGGTCATATTCACCGCGCTGCAACCGGAAATCACGATCGCCATGAGCAGCGCCCCGCCCACAAAAAAGGTCCGGGAGAACCGCCGAAAGGTGATGTGGCGTTGCATCACATACATCTGATTTTGTCCTCTCGCTGAATATGATTGTATGTGGGCAAGGCGTAAACATGTCCTTAAATTCTATCTCCTTTATGGACGATCCACGCGAGTTTATTGCTCCCTGGCAGTCGCCGGGAGCATCGGTTTTGTAACTTTCAAACCAATTCCAACCTGATTGATCGGCCAACAATTTCGGCAGCGCGGGCAATTGTTGCAAGGGTTACATTGCCGTTTTCGGGATCAAGCAACCGATCCAGTTGGGAACGGCTTGTTTTGAGGCGTTTGGCCATTACCACTTTGGAAATGCCCTGTTTCTTCATGGCTTGGGCAAGTTGGTAAGCGATCACGCGTTTAATGGCGCGTTCCGTCGTATCCTCATAAGTGCCCTGCTCTCGCAGAAATTCCTCAAAGAGCTGTCCCGATTTGCCGATTTCAATGTCTTTGCTCATGTCAAACCTCTCATGCGTTTTTTGGCAACGTCCAGTTCACGGTCTGGCGTCTTCTGTGTTTTCTTCATAAAGCCGTGCAGGAGCACCATTGATCCGTCATGGACGCAGAAGAACACGCGGGCGATCCGGCCATTGGAAAGGCTGCTTCTGATCTCCCAAAGCCCTTTTTGGTCTTTGATTGAGCAGCATAGTGGCATGCCAACAGGCCAGCCAAATTCCGCTGTGCGAATATCATCGCCGATAGTTTTTCGATCTTCCGATGAAAGCGACAGCAACCATTCCCGTACAGGCACACGGCCCGTGCCAGATGCAAAAAAACGTGCTGGCAGGCGCTTATCCTCACTCATGAGAGAATGTACCATAAATAGTACAAATTGTCACGCGCTTTAGCGGCGCTTCACCCGGCCCTTGACGAGCGGTACGAAGCGCACCGGGATCAATTGTTCCTGCTCCAGACCCTTATCGGTCTTGTCAATCTGAACGATGAGTTGCGTTTCACGCGTTTTACCCAGCGGCAAGACCATGCGCCCGCCCACCTTCAGCTGTGCAAGCAGCGCCGCCGGCAGCTCCGGCGCGGCGGCGGTCACGATGATGCGGTCATAAGGTGCGTTGGGCGGCCAGCCAAGCCAGCCATCGCCGATGATGGTGGTGACATTGGCGATACCGAGATTGTTTAGCGTCGCCGAAGCGGCCATTTGCAGCTCCCTGAAACGCTCGATGGAGTAGAGTTGCTTGCACAGATGCGACAGGATCGCGGACTGATAGCCTGAACCGGTGCCCACTTCCAGCACCGTGTCGTCGCGCTCCACGCCAAGCTGCTGAGTCATAAAGGCAACGATATAGGGTTGCGAAATGGTCTGTCCGCAGGCGATAGGAAGCGCATTGTCGTCATAGGCCTGATCGAGAAAGGCCGCATCGACGAACTTGTCGCGCGCTGTCAGCTCCATGGCCCGCAGCACGCGCATGTCATGAATGCCATGCTTGCGCAGCTGCATGATGAGGTTGATTGGACCCAGCGAACTTCTCATCGCGACCCTTGATGTGTTTCTGTTTGCGCGCGCGCCACCCTGCTGCGGCGTAATTGCATTATCCGGTAATTCTGGCGGAATTATCTTCCTGTTTTTCGAGCGCCGCGGCGAGCTCTTTTGCGGCGCCTTCATGGGTCAGATTGAGATTGAGCGGCGTGACGGAAATTTGGCCCGAAGAGATCGCCTGCAAATCCGTTCCTGCCCCGGGCGTTGCGCGGCCGCGCCTGAAACCGATCCAGTAGTAAGCCTTGCCGCGCGTATCCATACGGTCTTCTATGGTCAGCGAATCCTGATTGCGCCGCCCCTGACCGGTGACAGCTATTCCCGCGATATCGTCCGGCTCGCGATCGGGGAAATTGACGTTCAGCACCGCGTCATGCGGCCAGCCGATATCGAGCAGCTTGCGGATGAGATCGCTCCCGAGCGCCAGTGGCGTCTGCCATTTGAGTTTCCGCGTTTTGTCCTTGCCCGAACCGTAGGCCAGGCTGAGCGCGATCGAGGGGATGCCCAGAAGATTGCCCTCGAACGCGCCGGCGATGGTGCCGGAATAGGTCACATCGTCGGCCATATTCTGTCCGGCATTGACGCCCGAAAGCACCAGATCGGGCGGAGCGTCCCGCAACACGAAGCGCACGCCCATGATGATAGAGTCGGTGGGCGTGCCCTTCACGGCGTAAACCCGCTCATCGATCTCACGCATGCGCAGCGGTTCGTGCAGGGTGAGCGAATGCGACGCGCCGCTCTGCTCGGATTCGGGCGCCACCACCCACACATCGTCCGACAATTCGCCGGCGATTTTCCGCAACACGTCGAGGCCCGGCGCGTCGATGCCATCGTCATTGGTGAGCAGGATACGCATGAGGATTTTTCGCTTTTATCCGGCGGTTATTTGTTCAACACCGCCCATATATGGCCGCAGGGCTTGCGGGATGACAATCGAGCCGTCCTGGAGCTGATAATTTTCCATCACCGCGATCATGGTGCGCCCGACCGCGAGACCGGAGCCATTGAGCGTGTGCACGAAGCGCAACTCCTTGCTGCCGGAAACCCGGTAGCGCGCATTCATGCGCCGCGCCTGGAAATCGCCGCACACCGAACAGCTTGAAATCTCGCGATAAGTGTCCTGACCCGGCAGCCACACCTCGATGTCGTAAGTCTTGGCAGCGCTGAAGCCCATGTCGCCGGTCGAGAGTATGACGGTCCGGAAAGGCAATTTTAGCCGCTTCAGCACTTCTTCCGCGCACCCCGTCATGCGCTCAAGTTCCTCAAGCGACTGGCCCTCGCTGCTAATGGAAACCATCTCCACCTTGGAGAATTGATGCTGGCGGATCATACCGCGCGTGTCCTTGCCCGCCGCCCCTGCCTCGGCGCGGAAACACGGCGTCCAGGCGGTGAAGCGCAGCGGTAATTCTTGTTCCTCGACAATCGACTCGCGCACCAGATTGGTAAGCGGCACCTCGGCGGTGGGGATGAGCCAGTATTCGTCTTTGGTGACAAACAAATCCTCCTCGAATTTCGGCAGCTGACCCGTCCCGAACAGCGCCTCGCCGCGCACAAGTGCGGGGGGAAGCATTTCCTGATAACCGCCGAGGCCGTCTTTCTCTTCTCCGGTATGCAGATCGAGCATGAAGGAAGCCAGTGCCCGCTCCAGCCGGGCCAGCGCGCCCTTGAGCACCACGAAGCGTGCGCCTGACATTTTTGCCGCCGTCTCGAAATCCATCAGCCCCAGCGCTTCGCCGAGTTCATAATGCTGTTTTGGTACAAACGAAAATTTTGGCTTCTCGCCCCAGTCGCGCACCTGAATATTGGCGCGTTCATCCGCGCCTTCGGGCACGTCGTCGAGCGGCGCGTTCGGCAGGCCGGACAAGGCGTCATGCAGCCTGGCGTCAATCTCGCGTTGCTGCTCTCCGCCTGCCTGGATGATCTTTTTGGCGTTAGCCACCTCAGCCATCAGCTTTTGCGCCGCCGTCCCGTCACCCGACGCCTTGGCCTTGCCGATTTCCTTCGACGCCGCATTGCGCTGTGTCTGCGCGTCCTGAAGTTTTTGAATCAGCGCGCGGCGTTCCGCGTCCAGCGTGAGAATCGCAGATGATTGCGGCCCAAGCCCGCGCTTCGCCAGCGCGGCATTGAAGCTTTCAGGGTTGTCGCGAATCGATTTGAGATCGTGCACGGGAGAAGGCTCCAGATGAGGAGAATCAGGCGGCTTGGACCGCACGCCCTCCTATACACGCGGGCGGTGCGGAGCGTCCAGCAATGGTGGCGGAAATTCAGGCATCTCAAGCCGTCTCGCCCGCCGCGTCATCGTCTTCCTTTTTCCTCTGCGCGCGCTTCTTCTCGACGAACCACACCGAGAGGATCGAAATCTCGTAGAGCAGCAGGGTCGGCAACGCCAGGCCGATCTGGCTGATGGGGTCCGGCGGGGTCAGGAACGCGGCGAGCGCGAACACCCCGACTATGGCGTATTTGCGTTTCTTCCGCAGGCCATCGGCGGTGGTCAGCCCGGCACGCGCCAGCAGCGTCAGCAGCACCGGCAACTGGAAGCAGATGCCGAACGCCATTATCAGCGTCATGACAAGCCCGAGATATTCGCTCACCCGCGCGGTCAACTGGATCTGCACCTGGGTGTCACCGGTCTGCTGAAAGGACAAGAAGAAGGTCATGGCGAGCGGCATGACCACGTAATAGAGCAGCGCGCCGCCCATGATGAAAAGAACCGGCGTGGCGATCAGGAAGGGAAGGAACGCCATTTTCTCGTTCTTGTACAAACCCGGCGCCACGAACATGTAGACTTGCGAGGCCAGCACCGGAAAGGTCAGAAAGATAGCGCCGAACAGGGACAGCTTGAGCTGGGTGAAAAAGAACTCCTGCGGCGCGGTGTAAATCATCTCGATGCGCGTATCGCCGCCCACCGCCGCCTTATAGGGGTAGAGCAAGATGTCGTAGATGTCCGTGGCGAAATAGAAGCACAGCAGGAAACCCACAAAAATCGCCGCTAACGTCCACATCAGCCGTTTGCGCAGCTCAATGAGATGTTCGATCAGCGGCGCTTTGGTGGCGGCGAAATCATCCTGGCTGCCGGTATCGTCCTGGCTCAAGAGACCCTAGCCCCCGCTCTTCGCGGCGCGTGCGCGTTTTTTTTCTTTTGTTTTTGTTTTTGTTTTTGCTTTGGATTTGGCTGGCGCTGCCTTGTCGCCGGTGCTTTCAGGCGCCTCGATAGCGCTCTTGATGTTATCGGCACTCTGTTTCAGCGGCGTCATGCTATCGCTTACCGCATCCTTGATCTGGTTCAACGGGTTCAGATCGGTGGCATCCTGCAAGGAGCTCCGCAACTCGTCGAGTTCGCTCTCGCGGATGGCGTCGTCGAATTGCGCGCGGAATTCGCCGGCGGTGCGGCGCAACTGGCCCGCATAGCGGCCTAAAGTGCGCAGCATGCGCGGCAAATCCTTCGGACCGATGACGATAATCGCAACCACGGCGATAACCAGGATTTCAGTCCAGCCAATATCGAACATGGAAGTTTGCCGCCTTCGGGTTATGCCCAATGCGCGTATGAAAGGAGACGGAACGTCAAAAGGCACATTTCCGCAAGCACCGTCGCGCGGCAGCGCCTAACTCGCCTTGGCCTTGCTGCCGCGCGATGACTTGACCGTCTTGTTGATATTGGTCTTGGCCTTGTCGTGCTCGATGGTCTTGACAGTGTCGGGCGCGTCCACATCCACGTCCGCGTCCGCGTCGTCTTCCGCTATGCCTTTTTTGAAGCTCTTGATGCCTTTCGCGACATCGCCCATCAGCTCGGAAATTTTGCCGCGTCCGAAAAGCAGAACGAGCAAAACAATAACAATGAGAATCTGAAACCAACTCGGCGCCATGTTTTAATCTTTCTTTTGCCTGGCAGCCACGCTGCCTTATCGAAGCCGCATTATCGCAGAAAGACTACCCCCCCGCAATACAGCGTGGCGCAGCACGGTTAAGAGAGCGCGCGATGCCAGGCGGGCGATATTCTAGCCGTCGGCGGGAACCGCGAATACGAGGATATCCTTCACATTCACCCGCACGCCCACCTCTGTCCCTGGTTGTTTTGCCTGCGCTTCGCGAACCCGCGCCAGGATTGGTTCCTCTAATCCCTCGACGCCAATTTCCATCAACGCCGTTTCGCCGAGAAAACGCGTGTTCAGAACGCGGCCCTCGCGCCCCCTTCCCGGCGCCGCGATTTGAACGTCGCGCTGGCGCACACAGGCGAGCGCTTCGCTGCCGATGGAAAGACCCTTGGCGGCGCATGTTCCAAACGGCGTGTCGACTTTCCCGCCCCTGACGACAACCAAAAACTCGTTCATATCGGAAAACATGCGTGCGGCATGAATATTCACCGGCGCGTGATAAAGTTCCTCCGCCGTTCCGGTCTGCACCAGTAGTCCCTCGCGCATCAATGCAATACGGTTGCCCATCTGCATCGCTTCCTCGCTATCATGGGTGACGATCATGCAGGTGGCGTTGGTCTCGCGCAAAATGGTGAGCGTTTCCTCGCGCATTTCATTGCGCAGCCGGGTATCGAGACCGGAAAACGGCTCATCCATCATCAGCACGCCGGGCCGCGGCGCGATGGCTCTGGCCAGGGCGACGCGCTGTTGTTCGCCGCCGGACAGAATATGCGGATATTCATCGGCATATTTCGCCAGTCCGACCCGCTCCAGAGCCAAATTCGCGACCTTGCGGGCGTCGTCGCGCGACAGCGACTTGAGCCCGAAGGCGGCATTTTCCAGCAATGTGAGATGCGGGAACAGCGCGAAATCCTGGAACATCAGCCCGACGCCGCGGCGCTCGGGCGCGACGTGAACCTGTTGGCCGCCGACCACCACATCATTGATCAGGATACGCCCTCCGGTGGGGCGTTCCAGCCCGGCTGTCAGGCGCAACAAAGTGGTTTTTCCGCAGCCCGAGGGGCCGAGAAGACAAACGATTTCGCCCGGCGCCATGTCGAGATTTATGCCGCGCAGCGCATGAACGGAGCCGAAGCGCCGCGCCACATTGTCAAAAGTCAGCCGCGCGGCGATGGTCACCGCGGCGGAACCGCGCGACCCCCAGCGGCCGGTCACAGGCCGCTGCCGGCGTTTGGATGAGCGTCCGAATAACACGCGCTTACTTACGCGACACACGCACCGGGTTGCAAGCCCGTCCAACCCCCTCCCCATCAAGGGAGAGGGGAGTGCCGGATAAACGTCCCCGTCAAAGGGAGGGAAGGAAACGAACCATCGCTACTATACCACGTCCTGGCAATGGGCCAGGCCCGACGATGCCTTCTGTCGGCAGCACATCAATTGTCCGGTTTATGT
>JADFHH010000076.1 GCA_022567275.1 Pseudomonadota bacterium
CTCGATGCGATCTCCGCGCTTACCAATCTGGGATATGCGCAAGCTCAGGCCAGCGCGGCGGTCGCTGCGGCCGCGCGAAAATCCGGTGAGGGGACGCAGACCGCCGAACTCATCCGCCTGGGCCTGAAGGAGCTGGCGCAATGACCGACCGCACGGTCGAGATGGCCCGCAAGCCAGAGGACAAGGCGGAGACCAGCCTGCGCCCGCAAACCCTTGGCGAGTTCATCGGCCAGAAACGGGCCTGCGGCAATCTGAAAGTCTTTATCGATGCGGCGAAGGCGCGGGCCGAGGCGCTCGACCATGTGCTGTTCGCCGGTCCGCCGGGCCTGGGCAAGACCACGCTGGCGCAGATCGTCGCCCGCGAGCTTGGCGTCAATTTCCGCGCCACGTCGGGACCGGTCATCGCCAAGGCCGGCGATCTGGCGGCGCTGCTCACCAATCTCGAACAGCGCGACGTGCTGTTCATCGATGAGATTCACCGGCTCAATCCGGCGGTTGAGGAAATTCTCTACCCGGCAATGGAGGATTTTCAGCTCGATCTCATCATCGGCGAGGGACCGGCGGCGCGTTCGGTGCGCATCGATCTGGCGAATTTCACGCTTATTGGCGCGACCACGCGGACAGGGCTGTTGACCACCCCCTTGCGTGACCGGTTCGGCATTCCCGTGCGGCTCAATTTCTATAAAGTTGAGGAGTTGGAGGAAATCGTGCGGCGCGCGGCAAGAGTGCTGGGCCTGTCGATCAGTGACGATGGCGCTATGGAAGTAGCCCGGCGTTCACGCGGTACGCCGCGAATCGCCGGGCGGCTGCTCAGACGCGTGCGCGATTTCGCCGGGGCTGAAGGGGCGGATCTGGTCGATGCGAAAGTGGCGGACAAGGCCCTGAAAATGCTGGAGGTGGATGCGCGCGGGCTCGATGCGCTGGATCACCGTTATTTGACATATATCGCCGAGACATACGGCGGCGGGCCGGTCGGCGTCGAAACGATTTCCGCCGCGCTCTCGGAGCCGCGCGATGCGCTGGAGGAAATCATCGAGCCTTATCTTTTGCAGCAGGGTTTTATTTCGCGCACGCCGCGCGGGCGTATGCTGACGGCTCAGGCGTTTGACCATCTGGGACTTGCTGTGCCCAAGGCGGCGGGCGCGGACCAGATGGGAATGTTCGAGACCGGCGAGGAAGACGATGGCGCCTGACCCCGATGCGCGCTGGGCCGATCTCTCAGGCCGCATCGAGGCGGGAAAACATATTCTTGCCCTACGCGTCTATCACGAGGACACCGATTTCACCGGCCTCGTCTATCACGCCAATTACCTGAAATTCTGCGAGCGCGGGCGCTCTGATTTTTTACGCGTTTCCGGCATCGGCCAGAGCGAACTGTTTGCCGGGGAGGGCGGAAAAGAACCGGCCGCATTCGTCGTCCGGCATATGGATGTGGATTTTCTCCAACCCGCCCGCATGGACGATGTGCTGGAGATTGTCACCCATGTCGATGAGATTGGCGCGGCGGCGATGACGCTGCGGCAGGACGTGACGCGCGATGGCGCGGTGCTGGTCACGCTACGGGTGAAGATCGTGCTGATCTCCGGGTCGGGCAAGCCGAGGCGTTTGGGCGCACTTGTTCGCTCCTCCCTTGAACGGTTCGTTAATCAAGAAGGTTGACCCTCACCTTGAGAGGCTCCGGCCCAGGGGGGTTCATTGGCGAACCGTCTGGGCCGGGCAATTGTGTCATTTGTCCCCGTGGGCCAGCAGCGGAATAACTCCCATGAACCCGGTTGAAATCACCACTGTCGCGGCGCCTGTGCTTCACACGGATTTTTCCGCACTCAAGCTGTTTCTGGAGGCCCATTTCGTTGTGCAACTGGTCATGGCGGGGCTGGTGCTGGCGTCCGTCTGGAGCTGGGCCATTATCGCGGAAAAGATGCTGCTGCTGGCGCGCACCAAACGCCAGGCCGACGGCTTTGAGCAGCGCTTCTGGTCGGGCCAGTCCCTGGAAGAGCTGTTTCATTCCATTGGCAAGCAACCGGCCAGCTCCATGGCGGCGCTGTTCGTCGCCGCCATGCGCGAATGGAAACGCTCGGTGGAAAGCACGCCCAAGCCGCTCGCCGGGTTGCAGATGCGGGTCGAGAAAGTGCTCGATGTAGCGCTGTCTCGTGAAATCGACGTGCTGGAGCGGCGGCTGCTGTTTCTCGCCACGGTCGGCTCGACCGCCCCCTTCATTGGCCTGTTCGGCACGGTGTGGGGCATTATAACCTCGTTCCAGGCGATAGCCATGGCCAAAACCACGAGTCTTTCGGTCGTCGCGCCGGGTATCGCGGAGGCGCTGCTGGCCACCGCGCTCGGTCTGCTGGCGGCCATCCCCGCGGTCATTTTCTATAACAAGTTCACCCATGAAGTGTCGCGCCACGCCCAGCGGCTGGAAAGCTTCGCCGATGAATTCTCGGCAATTCTTTCACGCCAGCTGGATGCGAGGTCTTAATGCCATGAGCGTGATGTTTGGCAGCGGGCATTTGCGGCGGCGCTCCCGGTCGGGCCGCAACTATCAGCCCATGAGCGAGATTAATGTCACGCCCTTCGTGGACGTCATGCTGGTGCTGCTCATCATCTTCATGGTGACGGCGCCGCTGCTCACCGTGGGCGTCCCCATCGATTTGCCCAGGACACAAGCGCAACAGCTTGCCGGCGGCAAGGAGCCGCTGACCATATCGGTGACCAAAAATGGCAAACTGTTCTTGCAGGAAACCGAAATCCTGCTGGACGAAATTGTGCCAAAACTCGTGGCGATAACCAAGCGCGGCTACGACCAGCGAATCTTCGTGCGCGGCGACCGCGCCATTTCTTACGGGATGGTGATGAAGGTGATGGGCACCATCGCCGCGGCGGGTTTTACCCGTATCGCTCTGGTTACCGATCTGGAAGGAAGGCTCTGAAAAGAGAATAAATCCATGCGCAGGGGCCTCATCGTATCTGTAACACTGCATCTGCTGATCCTGCTTTCGGCTGTGGTGGCGTTTTCGTTTGATTCGGAGCCGCTGCCGCCAAAGCCGACGCTGCTGCCAGTCGATCTGGTAACGCCGGCGCAATTCACAAAAATCAAGGCAGGCCAGCGCACGGCAAAGGCCGAGCAGGACAACGCGCGGAAAAAGTCCGAAGCGGCAAAGAAAAAAGCGGCCCGCAAGCGCAAATCTTCAAAGCGCAAATCGGTCAAGGCGCCGGCGCGGAAGCCAACCCCTGAAAAGGCGCAAAACTCTCCGAAAAAAATAAAAAAGATCGTGAAAAAGCCCAAACCCAAACCCAGGAAGGTGGCGGCCAGGCCGAAGACCGTCGTGGCGAAGAGAAAAAAATTCGATGCCGACAGAATCGCGGCGCTGTTGAACAAAACACCCGATGCCGGGACGCGCATGCCAGCCGGCCAGGAGAAAAAGAAAAAACCCGCACCGGCGAAAGGCCGCGCCGTGGGGCGCGACCGCACCATGACATTCAATGAGATCGATGCGCTCAGGGCGAAAATCTCGCAATGCTGGAACCCGCCCGTGGGCGGGCTGGGCGCGGACGCCATCAAGGTGAAGCTGCGTATGCAATTGAGCCCGGACGGCTCGCTCTCGCGCGAGCCGGAGGTTGTAAACCGGGCCGGCTCGCCCTATTTCCAGGCGGCGGCCGACGCGGCGGTGCGCGCGGTGATGCTGTGCCAGCCCTATCGATTGCCAGCCAGGAAATACGCCCTGTGGCGTGACATGATCCTGAATTTCGACCCGCGGGAGATGTTTGGCGGATGAAACCCTGTAACCGCGATGTTAAAGGGGGGGAGATTGCGCGCGCTCCACGTATACGGCTTCGTGCCTGGGTGCGGGCGTTGCTGTGCGCCATCGCTCTTCTTTTGCCGGTAGCGGCTCATGCGGTTGTCGAGATCGACATCACCCAGGGCTCCCTGCAGCCGGTGCCGGTCGCCATTCCCGTATTTGGCGGCGCAAGCCTGCACGCCCCAAAGCTCAGCGCCGGCATCGCCGGGGTGGTGATCGCGGATCTGGAGAGTTCCGGGCTGTTCAAGCTGGTGGACCCGGCCGCCTATATCGAGCGCATCGTCAATCTGAGCCAGGCGCCGCGTTTTGCCGATTGGCGGACGATCAACGCGCAGGCGCTGGTGGTGGGGCGGATCAGCCGCGAGCCCAGCGGACGGCTGAAGGCCGAGTTCCGCCTATGGGATGTTTTCACCGGCAAGCAGCTCACCGGACAGCAATTTTTTACCCAAGAGCGCAACTGGCGCCGTGTGGGGCATTTGATCGCCGATGCGGTCTATGAGCGGCTGACCGGCGAGAAGGGCTATTTCGACACCCGAATCGTCTATGTGGACGAAACCGGGCCCAAAAACGCCAGAATCAAGCGCCTGGCGATCATGGATCAGGATGGCCGCAATCTGCGCATGCTGACCCGGGGCCGGGCGCTGGTCCTGACACCCCGTTTCAGCCCGACCACCCAGGAAATTACCTATTTGTCTTATGCGGACGGGCGTCCGCGCGTCTATTTGCTCAATATCGAGACCGGCCAGAAGGAAATCGTCGGCGATTTTCCCAATATGACCTTCGCGCCGCGATTCTCTCCTGACGGGCGCAACATCATCATGAGCCTGCAACAAGGCGGCAACGCCAACATCTATATGATGGATTTGAACTCGAGGCAGACATCGCGCCTGACAAATACCCCGGCGATCGATACCGCGCCCAGTTTTTCCCCCGATGGAAAGCGAATCGTTTTCGAATCGGACCGCAGCGGCAACCAGCAGCTTTATGTGATGAATGCCGACGGAACCGGCCAAAAACGCATCAGTTTCGGGGACGGACGCTATTCAACCCCCGTCTGGTCGCCGCGCGGAGACCTGATTGCCTTCACAAAACAGCTCGGATCGCAGTTTTTAATCGGCGTCGTCAAGCCGGATGGCTCGGGAGAGCGTGTTCTCACCGAGGGATTCCACAATGAAGGGCCAACCTGGGCGCCAAATGGCCGAGTTTTGATGTTTTTCCGCGAATCTCCCGGCGCGGCTGGCGGGCCGAATCTGTATACCATTGATTTAACTGGATATAATGAGCGTCATATTGCAACGCCGGCATTCGGCTCCGATCCCGCCTGGTCGCCGCTGATCAATTAATTGCGGCTTTTGAGCGTGTCCCGGACCCAAAAGCGTTGCAATTTAGCACCAGTAGTTGAGAAAATGCATCGCAAAATGCAGTCTATGCTTGATCTAACGGTTGTGTGCCAGTAAACGCTAGTGATGGCTTTTGCTGATTAGACAAGAGGAGAGAAGACCATGCAGCGTTTGAAAGGCGTAATCATCATCGCCAGCATCGTGGCAACCGCCGCCGCTCTGGGTGCATGCCGCAAGGATGTTACCGCTGAGCCCATGAAGCTCGGCACCGCGGACATCACGATTGAGCAGGCAGTTCGCTAGCTAGAGGTTGGCGATAACAATAATAAGCCTGTCAAGCGGGGGGAACCCTCGCGGGAATGGATTAGCTGGATGCCGTGTCGCCTGAGCTTTATGCTGAGGTGTATACGGTGTTCCAGCACCATTGTTCACTTGAGCGCAGGTTGCTCCGGGGCACCCGGCTGGCTGCACCGCCAGAGGACCGCCATCAGCGGATAAGTAGGGTTACGTTAACGTTTTGCGTTTAACGATATCTCTACGTGTATCTGTGGTGGGGGAGTAAATGGGGATGTTCCGCAAGATTAGTTGCACGCGCGCCATTTGTTTGGCGGGCGTTTTCGTTTTGGCGGCAGGCATTGCCGCATGTTCCAAGAAACCGCAGAAAATGACGCTCGGCCAGCAGGCCGGCGGTGCGGTCGTGCCAGGCACCTCACGGGATTTTTCCGTGAATGCCGGCGACAAGGTCTATTTCACGGTCAATTCTTCTCAATTGAGTGCTCAGGCGCTCACGACCTTGCGTGCGCAGGCGCATTGGCTGGGTAAATATCCCCAGTACAGTGTGACCCTGGAGGGGCATGCGGATGAGCGCGGTACGCGTGAATATAATATCGCGCTTGGCGCGCGGCGCGCCACCTCCGTGCGGAGTTATCTGACCGGTCTCGGCGTCAATCCGGGGCGGCTCATGACAATCTCCTATGGCAAGGAACGCCCGGTGGCGGTGTGCAACGATATTTCCTGCTGGTCGCAGAACCGGCGCGCCGTCACGATACTGAACACCCGCGCCGGCAGCTGATCTCGCGAGATCGTTTACGCATAAATGCCGTCCACACCGCGCGCTGCTGGAGCCCTGCTCCACAGCAGGGGCAAATGGCTGGCGGTTTCCTGACAGACACAATAAGAAGACATTCAGATTCAGGAATGGCAAATGCGGGATTGGCCCTTGCGGGACTGGTTCAAAATCTGCGCGTGGAACGCGGCCCTTGTCTTGCTCGCGCTCGGCGTGATCGATGTGGGATTGCGGTGGACGCGCTTTGACGAAGCGCGGCGTCCCGCGATGATTGACCCGCCAGGCCATTACGTCACGGACCGGGAGCTTGGCGTCACCCTCGCGAAAAATGTCCCGGTACAAATTTTCAGGTTTCGCGGGCCCTCCCACGAGATTTTCACCAATGAAATCGGCTGCTTCGACAAGCCCGTCGAACTCAAGCCGGACGAGCCTTTTATTCTCGTCACCGGCGACAGTTTCACCTGGGGGTTTACCCCGCTGGAAGCGAAATGGGCCAGCATTATGGAACGCCAAACCGGTATCCGCGTTCTCAAATGCGGTGTCATCGCGACCGGGACACACCACCAGCTTGTGCGCCTCAAACGGCTCTATGAACGGCTCCCGCATCCGCCATCTCTGGTGATCCACCTTTACGACACCACCGACTTCAACGACGATTTCACATTCCCCGGCTACACGCTGATCGCCAGTCAGCGCATCGAGGCGTTCGCTCGCATCCGCCTCGCGGACGGATATCGCGAGCCGTTGAGCGCGGCGCGGCGGGCGGCAATAGAACAAAAGATTTTAGCCGGCCCGCGAAGCTTTCTTGAGCGCCATTCCACGCTCTACAACATCGCGAAAATGACCCTGCTCGTGGACGCAAGGATTGAACGGCGCAGACTTGTTATCGAGGGCAAGCAGGAAACCCATCTGCGGGAGAAATACGATTTCAACCTGTTGCTTCTCGACGGTGATGAATACCCCTTCGTCGCCAGGCAACTCGAGGCGCATATCGGCCGCATTCGTGCAATGCGCGATTTTGTCCAGCAGCGGGGCGGTAAATATGTGATGTTTCACACCAACAGCTTCCGGCTGCCCGATGAGCGCCCGCTGGTGCGCCGTTTCAAGGCATTTCTCGATGGTTTTGAACCTTTCCTGGTGTGGATGCCCGAGCTGGCGAAATATCAATTCGACCCTCA
>JADFHH010000077.1 GCA_022567275.1 Pseudomonadota bacterium
CGCCAACTTCATGGCACTCAGCCATAATTATTCGGTCGATCTCTATCTCGAAAAGACGCTTTGCGCCGCCCGTCTCATCGTCCTGCGGCTGCTCGGCGGCGCCGCCTACTGGCCCTATGGGCTGGAACAGATCGCGGCGCTCGCGCGGGAGAAAAACATTTTTCTCGCCGTGCTGCCGGGCGATGCCGGAGCGGACACCGGACTGATGTCGCATTCGACTATCTCTAAAAAAGATGCCCACCGGCTGTGGGGCTATCTGAACGAAGGCGGCCCCGGGAACATGCAGGGTTTCCTTCGCGCCTGCGCCCATCTTTTGGGTGAGGGTGAAGCACCGGTCGCGGCAAAACCGCTGTTGAAAGCCGGGCTGTACTGGCCCGGCGTGGAAAACCCCGCGCTCAGCGATATCGAAACACATTGGCGCGAAGGCGCCCCCGTCGCCGCCATCACCTTTTACCGGGCGCTGATCGAGGGCGCCAACACCGCGCCCGTGGACGCCATGATCGAGGCGTTAGGGCTACGAAAAATCAATGCGCTGCCGATCTTCGTCTCCAGCCTGAAGGATAAAATTTCGGCGGCGACCGTGGCTGAAATACTGGCGCGAAAACCGCCTTCGATTGTCCTCAACGCCACCGGCTTCGCGGTTGCCGCATATGGCGGCGCGGCGGCGGACACGCCATTCTCAGGTGCAGACTGCCCGGTGCTGCAAATGGTTTTTTCCGGCTCTTCACGGGAGGCATGGGAATCGGGTTCGCAAGGGCTGAGCGCGAGAGATCTGGCCATGAATGTGGTGCTGCCGGAACTCGACGGCCGCATTTTGACCCGCGCTGTTTCCTTCAAGTCGGGCGCGAAGCGCCACGCCGCGACGCAAACCAATATCGTCACCTATGAAGTGCATCCGGACCGTATCGCCTTCACCGCCGATCTCGCCGCCAATTTTGTGCGGTTGCGCGAAACCCCGGCAAACAAGCGCCGCGCCGTCCTCATCCTCGCCAACTATCCCAACCGTGACGGGCGCATCGGCAATGGCGTGGGCTACGACACCCCCGCGAGCACCGTGAAGCTGCTAACTGCGCTCGAGGCGAAGGCTATAAGGTGAGCGGCTTCCCGCAAGACGGCACGGCCCTCATTCATAGGCTGCTCGAAGGCCCGACCAACAGTAACAAGGGTTTGCGTGCATCGGACGCACGGCTCACACTGGCGCAATATCGCGCGCAGTTCGCAAAACTGCCTGAAAAGCTGCGGGCCGAAGTGGAAGCCCGCTGGGGCGTACCGGAGGACGATCCCTTTGTGCGCGATAGCGCCTTCCATCTGGCCGTGCGGATATACGGAAATGTGGCGGTCGCGGTGCAACCGGCGCGCGGCTACAATATCGACCCGAAAAAAACCTATCACGACCCGGCGCTGATTCCCCCGCACGGCTATTTCGCATTTTACATTTGGCTGCGCGAAATTTTTGGCGCCCATGCCGTGCTGCACAATGGCAAGCATGGCAATCTGGAATGGCTGCCCGGCAAGGCGCTGGCACTTTCTTCTGCGTGCACCCCGGAAGCGGTGCTGGGCGCGCTGCCAAACATCTATCCCTTTATCGTCAACGATCCGGGCGAGGGGACGCAGGCCAAGCGGCGCATCTCCGCCGTCATCGTCGATCACCTGACGCCGCCGCTGACGCGCGCGGAAAGTTACGGGCCGCTGAAAGACCTCGAAGCGCTGATCGATGAATATTATCTCGCCCAAGGCCTCGACCCGCGCCGCATCGCGCTGCTGCGAAAGCATATTTTCGATCTGGTGCGATCCAATGGCCTCGATGAAGACGCAGGTATTTCTCAGAGCGAAGACGAAGAAACCGCGCTGCAAAAGCTCGACAGCTATATTTGCGAGTTGAAAGAAGCGCAGATCAGGGACGGGCTGCATATTTTAGGGCAAGCGCCGCAAGGAAGGCTGGAGACGGACTTGCTGGTGGCGCTCACCCGCGTGCCGCGCGGATCGGGGGATGCAGGCGACCGGTCGCTGCAGCGCGCCCTGGCGAGCGATCTGAAGCTGGACGATTTTGACCCGCTCGATTGCGAGATGGGCGTGCCGTGGCGTGGCGCAAAACCACCGGCACTTACCAGCACCACGGATGAACTCTGGCGCACCAATGGCGATACGGTCGAGCGGCTTGAGCTGCTGGCAGCGCTACTGGTTTCGGGCGAAACATCTTGCGATCCCGATTGGACCGCCACCCGCGCCGTGCTCGATGAGATAACCCAAACCATCCGCCCGGCGCTGCAAAAATCCGCCACCAACGAAATCAGCGCCTGCCTTGCCGGGCTATCGGGGCGCTTCGTCGCGCCCGGCCCCTCCGGCGCGCCGACGCGCGGGCGTCTCGACGTGCTGCCGACCGGGCGCAATTTTTATTCGGTGGACAACCGCGCCATACCGACGCCGGCCGCCTGGACGCTCGGGCAAAAATCCGCCGAGTTGCTGGTCGAGCGCCATTTCCAGGATTTTGGACGCTGGCCGCGCGCCATGGGCCTCACCGCCTGGGGCACCTCCAACATGCGCACCGGCGGCGACGACATCGCCCAAGCCCTGGCTCTGATCGGCGCGAAACCGGTCTGGGACTCATCAAGCTGGCGGGTGACGGGATATGAGATCATACCGCTGGCCAAACTGGGCCGCCCGCGCGTGGATGTGACCTTGCGTATTTCGGGCTTTTTCCGCGATGCTTTTCCCGCCCAGATCGAACTGTTCGACAGCGCCATCCGCGCGGTTGGTGCATTGGAGGAAGAGAGCGAAGACAACCCCATCGCCGCGCGCATGAGCGAAGATGCCCGCGAGGCGCGCGCGCAAGGTATTTCTGAAGACGAAGCGACGCATGTTGCCGGCTTACGCATTTTCGGCTCCAGACCCGGCGCTTATGGCGCGGGGCTTCAGGCGCTGATCGACGAGCAATTATGGGATCGCCGTAGCGATCTGGCGGAAAACTATATCGGCTGGGGCGGTTACGCCTATGGCAAAGGCGTCGAGGGCGAAGAACGCAAAGCGGCCTTTACGCTGCGGTTGAAACATATCGAGGCGGTCATCCACAACCAGGACAATCGCGAGCATGATGTGCTGGATAGCGACGATTATTACCAGTTCGAGGGGGGGATGTGCGCGGCGGTCGAGCATGTTTCCGGCACGCGGCCAATCGTCTATCACAACGATCACTCGCGGCCCGAACGCCCTGTCATCCGCACCCTGGAGGAAGAAATAGGCCGGGTGGTGCGCTCGCGCGTGGTCAATCCGAAATGGATTTCCGGGGTCATGCGCCACGGCTACAAGGGCGCGTTCGAGATCGCCGCCACGGTCGATTACATGTTCGCCTTCGCCGCCACCACCGGCGCGGTGCGCGACCACCATTTCGATCTCGCCTATGACGCCTTCATCGGCGACGATGCGGTGCGTAACTTTATCGAAGACAATAACCCGCACGCGCTCCAGGAAATGGCGTCGCGTTTCCTCGAAGCCTTGACCCGCGAATTGTGGACGCCGCGGTCAAATTCCGTCCACCATGAGCTGCGGGCTATATCAGGGGCGGCGCAATGAACGAAATACGTAAGAAAAAAGCCGATATGACCGAGGCCGAGCTCGACGCGCGCCATGCGGATAAAATGCGCAAGAAGAAGGAAGCGCGTAAAAAAATCCTCGCCACAAAAACCATAGAAAAAGGCCTGATTATCGTCCACACCGGCAAGGGCAAGGGCAAAACCACCGCCGCCTTCGGCATGGTGTTCCGCTCGCTCGGCCATGGCCACAAGGTCGGCATCGTCCAGTTCGTCAAGGGCGCATGGGCGACCGGCGAGCGCGATATTCTTGCCCGCTTCGACGATCTGGTGACCTTCAAAACCATGGGCGAGGGTTTTACCTGGGAAACCCAGGACCGCCAGCGCGACATCGCCGCGGCGCGCGCCGCCTGGGCCGAAGCGAAAAAAATGATAGCCGATAAGTCTTACAAGCTGGTGCTGCTCGATGAACTCAACATCGTGCTGCGCTACGACTATCTGCCCCTCGATGAGGTCATCTCGGCGCTCAAGGCCAAGCCGGAAATGACCCATGTGATCGTCACCGGGCGCAACGCCAGGGACGCACTTATCGACATCGCCGATCTGGTGACGGAAATGACACAAATCAAACATCCCTTCCGCTCGGGCGTAAAAGCGCAGGAGGGAATTGAGTTTTGAGAGCCCACCTCCTCTCCCCCTTCGTCTTTCCCGCGAAGGCGGGAACCCATATGGACTTATCCGCATGCGCCAGTGTTTGTTGAGAGTCACATGTGGGTTCCCGCCTTCGCGGGAATGATGGGATGGACCTTTCCCTTGCGCCTTTTCAGGCGTCCGGCCTCATAATGGGCCACACATGTCGAAACATGAGAGAAAGGGAAAGGCCCATGGATGAGATTAGCGTAATCGGGATTGATTTGGCAAAGCGTGTCTTTCAACTCTGTGCATTATCCGCCTCTGGCGAGGTAGTCTGGAACAAGCGGTTGGGGCGGACGGCGTTGATGCGTTTTATGGCGGATCGTGCGCCGCGCTGCCTGATCGGGCTTGAGGCGTGCGGCGGGGCGCATTATTGGGGGCGGTGGCTTTCGGGGCTTGGCTTTCGGGTGAAGATGATGTCTCCACAGGCGGTCAAACCTTATGTTACGGGCGGCCACAAGAATGACCCGCGCGACGCCCGGGCGATCGCCGAAGCGGCGACGCGCAGCCATGTGTCGGCGGTGCGGATCAAGAGCCAGCAGGCGCAAGCCCTGCAGGCGCTGGTGCGGGTGCGCGAGCGTCAGGTTCGCCAGCGCGTGCAGGTGGTCCATCAGTTGCGCGCGCTGCTGCATGAGTTCGGCTTCATCGCGCCGAAGGGGTATGGACATCTGCTGCGGGTTTACCGCCAGCTGGCCGGCTCCGGCGGGTTGGCCGGTTTGCGGCGGAGATGTCACGGAACTGTTTGCTCTCCTCCATGAAGAGGCGGCACAGCTCACGGAGCGGATTGCCGCCTCGACGGCCCGGCTGAAAGAGCTTGTCGAACACGGGGGAAACCTGCGCGCTGGCGATGAGCGTGCCGCATCTGGGGCCGGTTTTTGTTTGTCCTACCGCCTGTCGGCTAGTTGAGGACGGTTCAATGGCGCCTCGCTTGGCGCCGTGCTGGAGGCGCCTGACGACTTGCCGCAACGGGCGCGCCTTTGCCGCCTATCTGGGACTTGTGCCGCGCCAGCACGCTTCGGGCGAGAAAAGCGCCATGCGCGGCATTACCAAACACGGCCAGGGCGAGGCTGCGCCGCACTCTGGTTCTGGCCGCCCAGACCCTGCTGATCCGCGCCGCGAAGGACGCCAAAGCCGGCCAACCCCTCGACCGGCTGCGCCAGTGGGCGCTCGATCTGGCGGCGCGCAAGCACCGTAATGTCGCGGTCACCGCCATCGCCGCCCGTCTGGCGCGCATCGCCTGGGCCGTCATCGCCCACAACACACCCTATCGGAGCAAACCCGCCGCATAAATCGCACTCAACCAGGCGATAGCCGGTCGCGCAACAACAGGAGACGAGAGACCATTCAAAAGTTTGCAAGACGCATGAGTGATGGCTTGAACAGCAAAGGCGGCACAAAGCAGATATCGTCTTTGGGCTTAAAAAGCCCGTCGGAATGATCAGTGCTCACCCGCCAAAGCTGAACCCACCATGGCCAGCCGCAAACATACGCGGCAAAACAAAGGCCGGATACATGACCGTCAAAGCCGATTCAGCCCTTGCAATCCGGGAAAGGTCCATACAAGACGAAGGGGGAGAGAGTAGGCTTAGGACAAATGCGCCGAATTGGAGTATACAAGCGAGTGGAAGAATATTACCAGCAGCGTTCCATCATCAGGGACTGAAAGCGATTCCGGTGCGGCTGACCCAATTCGGGGGCCAACGCCGGAGCTGTATTCATTTAAACGGCAAGCGCATTCGCGCCTCCCGCCTCCTGATGTGTGACGCCGCGCAACAACAGGAGGCATATATGACATCACGCATTATCACACTCCTTGGCATCCTCGCCCTGCCGGTCAGTGCGCTGGCCGATGCCGGCCATATCGCCGATCGGGGCGACGGCCATTCGCACTGGCTTATCTATGCGCTGCTGGCCAGCGCCGTGTTTGGTATTGCGCTAACCGTGCGCCGCGCCAGATCATGAGCGAAAAAATTGGCGTCATGGTGTGCGGCCATGGCAGCCGCGATGCCGGCGCGGTGCGCGAATTCGCATCCGTGGCGGAGGGCTTGCGAAAATTGATGCCGGAGATGCCGGTCGAATATGGCTATCTGGAATTCGCCACGCCGATTATCCGCGACGGGCTGGACGCTTTGCGTGAACGCGGCGTGACGCGCATCCTGGCGGTGCCCGGCATGCTGTTCGCCGCCGGGCATGTGAAAAACGATATCCCTTCCGTGCTCAACACCTATGCCGCGCAAAATGACGGCGTCACCATCGAGCTGGGCAAGGAACTCGGCATCGACCCAAAGATGATCCGCGCCGCCGGGGCGCGCATTCAACAAGCCCTCGACGGGGCGGATGACGATGTGCCGCTGCATGAAACCATGCTGGTGGTGGTGGGGCGCGGCGCGTCGGACCCGGACGCCAATGGCAATGTCGCCAAGGTGATGCGGCTGTTGTGGGAAGGGATTGGTTTTGGCTGGGGCGAGACGGTCTATTCCGGCGTCACCTTCCCGCTGGTGGAACCGGGGCTGGAGCACGCCGCAAAACTCGGATACAGGCGCATCGTTGTGTTCCCTTATTTCCTGTTCACCGGGGTTCTCGTCCAGCGCATTTATGACCACACCGGCCGGGTCGCGATGCGCCACCGGGATATTGAATTCATCAAGGCGCCCTATCTGGGCGACCACCCGCTGCTGATTGAAACCTTCAAGGAACGGGTCGAGCAAATCCTCACCGGCGACACGGCGATGAATTGCGGCGCGTGCAAATACCGCACCCAGGTGCTGGGTTTTGAGGATCAGGTGGGACTGGCCCAGGAGAGCCACCACCATCATGTGGAAGGCATCGGCTCGGGACACGCCCACTCCCATGACCACTCCCATACTCACCACCACCACTCGAACTATGCCCAATATTTTTATTATTTCTTCTACTATAGAGGTGTCACAGGAGTCGTCAGCTTTTGCAGGGGTGGGTACACAGATGAATAAAATGTTTGCTTCTAAGACTTGTTTGTCTTTATGTCCCAGTAGGGGATCGTATATTCTGGCGTCGGGGAATAGTTTGTGGATTTCTTTTCCGACTGCGCCATAACCGGCTATTGCTACGTTATGCTTTATATTTTTTTTCATAGTTAAAACGGTCTTTA